>LJUF01000043.1 GCA_001303665.1 Phycisphaerae bacterium SM23_33
ACAGCAGCGTGAAGGGGATGTCCGTGAGCACGCGGTGGGCGTTGTGGAAAAAGACGTAGGACAGTCCGGTGCACAGGGCGACGGCCAGTGCCAGGCGGCGGTCGCTCAGCCGGGCGGTCACGAGGTAGGCCATGGCCACGGCCCCGAGCCCGCAGAGGGCGAGCAGCAGGTTGGGGGCCCAGTCTGCCGGCCCGAGCAGGATTCGCAGGCCGGCCAAGGCCAGCGGCACCCCCGGCGTGACGTGAACGTTGGTCTGCCCGTTGAACCGGTAGCCCTTGCCCTCGGCCAGCGACCGCCCCAGCCCCATGAGCATGGCGCTGTCGGGCGTGGGCCACCATTTGGCCGACACGCCGGCCAGATACACCCCGGCCAGGCAGGCCGCCGCCAGCAGCAGCTGCCAGCGGCGCGGCGGGAAGGCCCTCAGCCAATCGCCGATCGGGGTCTGGTGCTGCGGGATTGTCCGGCTGTCTTGCATGCGGAGGCCTGATCGCGGGGCGGCCGCCGGCCCGCGTCGCGCGCGAAGGTATCAGCGGGCATGGGCCGGTGCAAAGCATTTTCGCTGTGGGGACGTTGCGGCTATGTCGCGGCCCGCCCGCAGAACAGGCTTGCAGCAAAGGGCGGAACTTCAAGAGAATATGCTGGTTCGAGGAGATGCCCAAGGTCAGCTCGGCCGGTCAGCGGCCGCCCGGCCTTTGCGTCCAAAGCGTCAGCTTATGCTGCGAGTCCTGCTAATCAACGCCCCGGCCCGTGAGGTGCAAGACGAGCCGATTGTGGTACCGCCGCTGGGTCTGGCTTACCTGGCCGCGGCCGCGCGCGACGCCGGCCACGACGTGTCCATCCTCGATGCCTTCGCCGAGGCCCTCACTTGGGACCAGTTCCAGCGGCGCCTGGCCGGCGAGCAGTTCGACGTCATCGGCCTGACCGGCATGACGCCGGTGTTCGACACGGTCCAGCGGGCCATCCAGATCTGCCGCCCGCACGCCCGCCGCCTCATCCTCGGCGGGCCTCACGCCACCGCCTTCCGCCACTCCGTGCTGGCGGACAATCCCCAGTTGGACTTCGCCGTCTACGGCGAGGGCGAGCTGACGTTCGTGGAGCTGCTGGAGGCCGTGGAGCAAGGCCGCCCCACGGCGGGGATGCCCGGCCTGGTGACCCGCGAGGGGCTGGGGCCGCCGCGGCCGCTGATCGAGGACCTCTCCACCCTGCCCCTGCCGGCCCGCGACCTGCTGCCGAACGGGCGCTACCGCTACCCGCTGTGCGGGGCCGGCCGGATGACCACCCTGATGACCTCCCGCGGCTGCCCCTTTTCCTGCGTCTTCTGCGACAAGGGCATCTTCGGCTCGCGCTGGCGGGCGCGGGACGCCGAAGGCGTGCTGGCCGAGATTGACGAGGTGGTCGCCCGCCACGGCGTCAAATCCATCGTCTTCTACGACGACCTGTTCACCCTGGACAAGCGGCGGCTGCGGGCCCTCTGCCAGGGGCTGCTGCGGCGCGATTACAGGATCAGTTGGAAGGCCGAGGGCCGGGTGGACCCGATCCCGCTGGAGCTGCTCAAACTCATGCGCCGGGCCGGCTGCGACACCCTGGCCTACGGCGTCGAAAGCGCCAACCAGGTCGGGCTGGACTACATCGGCAAGAAGACCACGCCGGAGATGGCCCGCGAGGCCTTCCGGCTGACGCGAGAGGCCGGCATCAGGACCATGGGGTATTTCATCCTGGGCATCCCCGCCGAGACGTACGAGCAGGCTTTGAACACCATCCGCTTCTCGCGCCAGATCAAGGCCGACTTCGCCCAGTTCAGCGTGCTCTCGCCTCTGCCGGGCACGCCCCTGTACGAGCAGGCGGTGGCCAAGGGATGGTACCGCGAGATCCCCGCCCACAACGTCGCCGACAAGGACCGCCTCCGCCCGGTGGTCATCTCCGAGAACTGGGACGAGCAGAAGCTGATCTCCATCGTTCACGCGGCGCATCGGCAGTTCTATCTCAGGCCGGGGTACATCATCCGATCGCTGCTGCGGGTCCGCAGCCTTCGCGAGCTGGGGCGGCTGGTGAAGCTCGGCCTGGGCGTGGTAAGGTACGTTTTCTCCGGGAGCAGCCGGGCCCGGGCGGCGTAGCCGTCCCCGGCGCCCGCGGGAGTGGATATGCCCGTCACCGCCGGCCGGCGAGAGTTCGACCTGAGCCAGCGGGGCCAGTACGCCAAGGGCGGCATCGGCCGGAAATACTGGGACCATCGCGACCGGGTGGCCTTGCGGTACGTCGTCGGGCCCAGGATCCTGGACGCCGGCTGCGGCGAGGGGATCACGCTGGAGAAGCTGATCCGCCGGTTTCCGCAGGCCCGCGTGGAGGGGGTGGACGTGGACCCGGCCAACGTCGCCATCTGCCGGCAGCACAACCTGCCCGTGCGGCAGGGGAGCATCTACCGGCTGCCTTACGAGGACGGCTGCTTCGACTGCTGCGTCTTCATGGAGGTCATCGAACACCTGGAGCATCCGCGGCGGGCCCTGGCCGAGCTGGCCCGCGTCAGCCGCCCCGGCGGACGCGTGATCGTGGTGTACCCGGTGGACCGGGCCATGCATCTGGCGCGGCTGATGTGCCTGCGGTTCAAGGAGGCGGCCTTCGACCCGGGCCACCTCCGCCAGTGGAGCGCGGCCGAGCTGCGGCGGGTGATGCAGAAGGTCGGGCTGCGTCCCGTGGCCGGCAGGCCCATGCCGCTGTTCTGGCCGTTCATGCTGCACGGCCTGGTCGTGGGCCAGCGGGCGGGATGAGGTTTGCCGGCGCGGTGCGAGGCGTTTGACAGGAGGGCGCGGCTGGGTTATTAGGGCACCGCCGGCTTGTGGCGGTGAGGCCGAGGATGCGTGCGAGCGTCAAGGAATTCGTGGTGGAGGTCTGTGCCGGGACGCTGTCCCTGGCCGAGCCGATATATGAGTTCGGCTCGTATCTGGTGCCGGGCCAGGAGGAGTTCAACGACCTGCGGCCGTACTTCCCCGGCCGGAAGTTCGTCGGCGCCGACATGCGGCACGGGCCGGGAGTGGACCTGGTCCTGGACCTTCACGCCATTGACCTGCCCGATCAGGCCGCCGGCACGGTCCTGCTGCTGGACACCCTCGAGCACGTGGAATATCCGCGAAAGGCTATCGCCGAGGTCCAGCGGATCCTCCGGCCGGGGGGGATCGTCATCATGAGCTCCGTGATGAACTTTCCCATTCACGCGTACCCGAGCGACTATTGGCGGTACACGCCGGAGGCCTTCCGCAGCCTGCTCAAACCGTTCGCGAGCTGCTTCGTGGACAGCCTCGGCCGGCGGGATTTCCCGCACACCGTGGTGGGGGTGGGGTTCAGGGACCCCCCGCCCGCGGAGGCCTGGGAGGCGTTCCAGGCCGCCGCCCAGGCCTGGGCCGGCAGGTGGCGGCGGAAGGTCTTCATTGGCTGGAAGGAATGGGTTCGCCGCCTGACGCCCCCGATCCTCATCGAGTCCTACATGCAGAGGCGGATCAGGAAGCACGTCGAGGCGGCGGAAGAATAGCTGGCACGTCCCCGGGGCGGCCTTGCGACCGCCGGGCCGGCCGGAAGGCCTGCTAGTGCTTGCGGAGCTTGCGGGCGGCGAAGTCCAGGAACAGCTTCCAGCCCATGGGAATGACGTCGGCCCGCAGCGGGTGCAGCCAGATGTGGGCGAGGTTCCGCCGGAAGCTCAGCCGCTTGAACTTCTTGTACAGGGTGAGCATCTCCTGTCGTCCCATCGTCTCCGAGAGAATGATCGCCTTCTGCGGGTTGCGGTAGGCGTTGACGTCCAGCCGCGACCAGTCCTCCATGTTGTCCGAGACCAGCCCCCGCTGTTTTGCATACTCCCAGATGGGCGTGCCGGGATAGGCGGTCAGCAGGTGGGCGTCGAAGAGGTCCAGGCCGCTGTCGCGGATGAACTCGTAGGTTCGCATGGCCTGCTGGCGGGTTTCGCCGGGGCTGCCGATGATGAAGGAGCCGTTGGCCCTTATGCCGGCGTCCTTCATGCACTGGATGGCCCTGGCGTTCTGCCTGACGCTGGCGTGGTTGCCCTTGAGGAAGCGCAGCGTTTGCTCGTCGCCCGACTCCAGCCCCATGCCCACGCTGACGAAGCCCATGCGGGCCATGATGTCGGCCAGCTCCGGGGTGACCACGTCCGCCCGGCAGTTGCAGGTGAAGCGCACCTTGCCCAGCAGCTTCCGCCTTTCCAGCAGCCGGAGAATCTCTTCCAGGCGCGAAAACTTCGCCACGAACAGGTCGTCGAAGAAGCTGATCAGGTACACGTCGCAGCCGCGGACGAGCTGCTCGATCTCGTCCACGACGTACTCGGCGGAGAAGAACCTCAGGCGTTTCCAGTAGCGCGTGGATGCGCAGAACCGGCAATGGAACGGGCATCCGCGGGAGGTGAACATGTAGGTGTGGCGGCGGATCTTCATCAGCTCCCTGGCCGGCGGGGGCAGCAGGTCGAGATTCTGGATGACGGGCCGATCCGGCGTGAGCCGCAGCCGGTCGCCCTCCCAGAAGGCTATGCCGCGAATGCTCGACAGGTCCGCCGGGGAAAGGCCGCCGTTCAGGAACGCCTGCACGACCTCGACGAACGTTTCCTCGCTCTCCCCCAGGCAGGCCAGGGCGCAGGTGCGGGGCAGGCACCCGGGCAGGGCCGAAATGTGGATGCCGCCGAGCACCACCGGGATGCCCAGCCCGGCGCAGTAGGCGGCATACTGCTGGGCGGCGTCGAAATTCTGGGAAACGGAGGAGATGCCGACAAGCTGGGGTCGAAACTGGGCGACGGCCCGCTCCAGGCGGCGCTCGGCGATGCGGAATTCGATCCGCTCGCCCGGCAGGCGCTGGCGCACGGACGAGATCAGGTAGCCCAGCCCCAGGTTGGGGTAGCTCGTTTCCCAGGCAACGTTGGGGTTGATGGCATTGACCAGCAGGATGCGGGCTGCCTCGGGCACGCCGAAGCTCCGGGTGCGAACGGTTCACCAGCGCGGCGGACTTCCCCGCCAAAATACCAGCAGGGGCGCTGCGGGCCAAGCCGCGATTTCCCCGCCGCCGGCGCGAGGCCCGGCCCGCCGCCGCGCTTCTAGGAGGGGTCCTCCGGCGAGGCGCCTTGGCCGGCCCCGCCGCGCCGCGAGAGCTTCTGCTCCAGCTCCCGCACGCGGTTCTCCAGCAGGCCGATCTCCTGGATGAGCACCTTGGAGCGGGCGTACGCCGAGGAAAGCCCCAGCGAGAACTGCAGGCTCATCAGGAACAGGGCGACGATCGCCAGGAAGAAGAAGAAGTTGGTCACGTCGATGATGCCCAGAAAGTTGGCGATCCGGGCGTACGCCGCGTACAGCAGCGGCACCGACAGGGCGGCCACGGCGATGAAGAACCACAGCAGCGAGTACTTCTCCCGCATCATGTGCCGGCGGATCAGCTCCAGAACCAGCACGATGAAGAACAGGGCCACGATGCCGACCGTGAGGATCTGTCGCGGTGTCATTTTCCTTGCTTGTCCTTTTCTGGAAGCTTTCTGAAGGTGGCCATCAGGATGGCCAGGCTCATCTTGAAGATGTAATACAGCGGGCGCAGGATCCCCTTGTGCATGGACTCGTTCCGGCTGGTGCGCATCCGGGTGGGGACCTCGAGCACGCGGATGCCCATCCGGTGCAGCAGGATGAACATGTCGGCGTCGGGGTAGTCATCCGGGAAAAGCCTCGTGCAGTACGCTTCCAGCGCCCGGCCGGACAGGGCCTGGTAGCCGGTCGTGGGGTCGGTGATCCTCTTGCCCGTGATCAGCCGGGCGATCCCTGCGAAGATGCGCTGCCCCAACCGCCGGGCCCAGGGCATGGGGTAGGTTTCGTCGGCCAGGAAACGGCTGCCGAGCACGACGTCGGCCTCGCCGGCCAGCACCGGGGCCAGCACCTCGCCGGCGCAGGCCGGATCGTGCTGGCCGTCGGCGTCCAGCTGCACCACCGCGCCGTACCCGTGGCGCCGGGCATACAGGTAGCCGGTCTGGAGGGCCCCGCCGTAGCCGAGGTTGAACGGCAGCCGGATGACCCGCGCCCCCGCCGCCGTCGCCGCCTCGCCGGTGCGGTCGTCAGAAGCGTCGTCCACCACCAGCACGTCGAAGCCCTGCCGCTTCAAGACCGAGACGATCTGCCCGACCGTCTCGGCCTCCCGGTAGGCCGGAAGAAGCGCCAGGATTCGCGGCGTAGGCTCCGCCATGGCTCGTCCCTGAGTCGCGGCTCCAGTCAGAGCGCTTTGAAGGACCGCATGATAACGCCGCGGCTCACCGATCTGAATACCACTGTCTCTCGTGCTGGCGGAACTCCAGGCGCTCTTTCACGCGCCGCCACCAGCTTTCGTTCCGGCAGTACCAGCGGACGGTCTGTTCCAGCCCCTGCGGCCAGCTCCACTTGGGCTTCCAGCCCAGCGCCTCGGCCTTGGCGGCGTCCACGCTGTAGCGGTAGTCGTGCCCCGGGCGGTCCGTGACGAAACGCTTCAGCCCCGGCGGCTTGCCCAGCGCCTCCAGGATCCTCGCGGCCACCTCCAGGCCGGAGATCTCGTATCCGGCGCCGAGGTTGTACGCCTGGCCGCTTTCGCCGCGGTGGAGGATGAGGTCGATGCCGGCGGCGTGGTCCTCGGCGTGCATGTAGTCGCGGACCGCGCTGCCGTCGCCGTACAGCGGCAGCGGCTTGTCCTCGACGGCGTTGGTGATGAACAGCGGGACGATCTTCTCCGGGTACTGGTAGGGCCCGTAGGTGTTGGACCCGCGCGTGACCACCACGTCTAGGCCGTAACTGGTGCCGTAGCTGAACACCAGGTGCTCGGCGGCGGCCTTGGTGGCGGCGTAGGGGCTTCGCGGCCGCAGCGGGTCGATTTCGACCGAGTGCCGGTCGGTGCCGGACAGGTCGCCGTACACCTCGTCGGTGGAGACCTGGCAGAAGCGCTTCACGCCGGCCCGGCGGGCCTCCTCCAGCAGCACCAGGGTGCCTTCCACGTTGGTCCTCACGAACGGCCTGGAATCGAGCAGGCTGCGGTCCACGTGGGTCTCGGCGGCGAAGTTCACGACCGCGTCGGCGCCGGCGATGGCCTGTTCCACGTCGGCCGGCGAGGCGATGTCGCCCCGGAGGAAGGTGATCCGATCCTTCACCGGCTGGAGGTTCTCCAGGTTGCCCGCGTAGGTGAGCTTGTCCAGCACCACCACCTCCCAGTCGGGGTGTTCGCGCACCGCCAGGTGCACGTAGTTGGAGCCGATGAACCCGGCCCCGCCCGTGATCAACAGCCGGCCCAGCTCAGCCACGGTCGGCCTCCCAGAGCTCCTTGCCGAAGTAGTCCCAGGGCAGGCGGCCCTCGTTGGGGTCATCTGGGTTGAACTGGCTGTTCATCGTGTAGAGCAGCAGGGCCCCCTCGGGCCCGGCCTTGTAGCCGTGGGCCACGCCGGCCGGGACGTGAAGCAGCGACGGCTGTTCGGCGCTGAGCACGTAGCTGCGCTTGACTCCCAGCGTGGGCGAGCCCGCCCGCACGTCCACCAGCCACACCAGCATCGTCCCGTCCGCCGCGGTCCACAGCTCGTCCTGGACTTGCTTGGGGTGCAGGTGGAAGGCGTTGATGCGCCCGGCGACGGCGCGGGCCAGCGAGACCTGCCGGACCTCGAAGTCCGCCGGCAGGGCCTGGGCCTTGCCCGCGGTCAGCCGCAGGTACTCCATGAACCACCCGGTCAGGGCGCGGTGCTTGGTCAGCGGGACGTGGAAGACCCCGTCGATCTCCCCCGGCGGGGAGTAGTCCTGAAACGTCAGCGCCTTGGCGTGTTCGGGATCGAGCCTGATCTTCATGGGCTGCTCCATCGTTTCTTCAGCTCCTGCCAGCGCGAGCTGTCCAGCGAGATGTCATCGGGAAGCGCCACCTTCCCGGCCGCTTTGGAGGCCGGGGCCACGTCCTCCCTGCGGCGCTTCGCCAGCTCGTAGGCTGACTTCCGCTCGGTGGCAATGTGCAGCGTGTGGTAAGGGATGTCGCGGCAGCGGCGGATAGCCAGGGCGATCTCCGGGGCGATCACGTCCACGTAGTCCTGGCTGGTGTACACGTCGGTAAAGGCCACCGGGTAAGGCCACTGCCGCGGGCGGAAGCTGGTGCGGATGACCAGGTGGCGCGGGCACATGCGGGCCAGCTCCTCGGCCACCAGCTTGGACAGCGAGTAATAATTGCACACCGGCCCGACGGGGTCGTCCTCCTTGTAGCCGCCGCGGCTGCCGTCGAAGACGTAATCCGTGGATATGTGGACCAGGAAGATTCCGCGCTCGCCGGCCGCCCGCGCCACGTTGCGGGTGCCTTCGACGTTGACCTTCCAGCAGAGCCGGCGGTTGTGCTCGGCCGCGGCCACGTCGGTGTAGGCGGCGGCGTGAACGAGAACCTCCGCCTCGCTTTCATCCAGTGCCTGGGCCAGGTCTTCCGGGCGGGTGATGTCCAGCTCGGTCTCGTCGGGGGCGACGATGCCCGGCAGCAGCCGGCGGAGTTCGCTGCCCAGCCGGCCCGAGCCGCCCGTCAGGAAGATCTTTTCCGCTTCGGCCGTCATAGCATGACCTGGCTCTGGTCGCCCAGCACCAGCCGGAGGGTGCTTTGCTTGGGCCCCTCGGCCCGGCCGTCCACCAGCACGCCCTGCCCGATCACGCTGGCGTCGATCCGCCTGGGCAGGTTCTGAAGGGCGGTCCCGTCGAGCACGATGGAGTATTCGATCTCGCTGCGGACGACCTTGGCGTCCCGTCCGATGGAGGTGTACGGGCCCACGTAGGCGTCCTCGATGAGCGCCCCGGCGGCGATGTGGGCCGGGCCGCGGACCTCCGACCGCACGATGCGGGCGCCGGCCTCTACCACCACCTCGCCGGCCACCTCGCTGCCGCTCAGCTCCCCGCGGATGTCCCGGGCGATCTGGGACAGCACCAGCCGGTTGGCCTCCAGCAGGTCTTCCGGCTTGCCCGTATCCTTCCACCAGCCGCTGACCTGCTTGGCCGAGACCCGCAGCCCGCGGTCGATCAGCCCCTGGATGGCGTCGGTGATCTCATACTCCCCGCGCCAGGAGGGCTGGAGCGTCTCGATGACCTCGTGCACGGCCGGGCTGAACAGGTAGATGCCCACCAGGGCCAGGTTGGAGGGCGGGTCCTTGGGCTTTTCCATCAGGCGGACGACCTTGCCCTCGCCGTCCAGCTCGGCCACCCCGAACTGGCCCGGGTTGTCCACCGGCGTCAGCAGCACGATGCTGTCGGCCTGGCCGCGCGAGTACTCCTGCACCAGGTGGCGGATGCCGCCGGAAAGCAGGTTGTCGCCCAGGTACATTACGAAGGGGTCCCGGCCGAGGAATGCCGCGGCGGTCTTGACCGCGTGGGCCAGGCCCAGCGGGGCCTCCTGGACGATAAAGCTGAACCGCACCTTCCAGCGGCCGCCGTCGCCCAGGGCCGAGCGGATCTCCTGGCCCGTTTCCGGGCTGATGATCACGCCGATGTCGGTGATGCCCGCCTCCGCCAGGTTCTCCACCACGTAGAACAGGTTGGGCTTGTTGGCGATGGGGATGAGCTGCTTGGCGCGGGTAAAGGTCAGCGGCCGGAGGCGCGTCCCCTTGCCGCCGGACAGGATCAGGCCTTTCATGTTTCCGGTGGCCTCCCTACACTGGACCGTTCCGGCATCCGCTGGAGGCGGATCGGCAGTATGATACCGGCCGGGGCGGGCGATTTTCTACAGCAAAGCCGCCGGCCCCGCGAGCCGGACGGCCCCGAAGAGATACGATGCCGCAGCGCAAGGTCGAGGTCGCGGTGCTGATCGTCTGCTATAACGGCAGGGGCTTCCTGCCCGATTGCCTCGGCTCCGTGCTGGCCTCCGACGACGGCGGCATCAAGACGCGCGTGGTGGTGGTGGACAACGCCTCCGGCGACGGCAGCGCCGAGTACGTGGCCGAGAACTTTCCGCGGGTGGACCTGGTGCGGTCGCAGGTCAACCGCGGTTTCGCCGGCGGGAACAACCTGGGGTGGGAATACATCCGGCGGAAGTACCCCCGCGCGACCTATCTGGTGCTGCTGAACCAGGACACCATCGTGGAGCGGGGCTGGCTGCGGCCGATGGTGGACTTCCTCGAGGCGCACCCCGCGGCGGGCCTGGCCCAGCCGAAGCTGATGATGCACCCCCGCACGGAGCTGTTCAACTCCTCGGGCAACCGCTCGCATTTTCTAGGCTTCGGCTTCGTGGGCGAGTGCGGCCAGCCGGACCGCGGACAGTACACCCGGCCGCGGCCGATCGCCTCGGCCTCCGGGGCGGCGATGATGGTCCGCACGGATCTGTTGCGGCGCGTCGGCCTGTTCGAGGAGCTGATGTTCCTGTACCTGGAGGATGCCGAGCTGAACTGGAAGCTGCGGCAGATCGGATGCGAGCCGTTCCTGGTGCCCGGCGGGGTTGTGTACCACAAGTACAACTTTCAGAAAGACTTCCGTTACTACTTCTACCTGGAGCGGAACCGTTGGTGGCTGCTTTTGGTCTACTACAAGCTGGCCACGCTGCTTCTGCTGGCCCCGGCCCTGGCGGTCATGGAGGTCGGCCAGCTTCTCTTCGCCCTCAGCCGCGGCCTGCTGGGGGTGAAGCTGCGAAGCTGGCTGTTCTTCCTGGCCCCGGCCAACTTGGCCTTGCTGCGGCGGCGGCGGCGCCAGGCCCAGGCCCGAAGGACCGTCAGCGACCGGCAGTTCACCCGGCCGTTCTGCGGGTCGATTGACTTTCCCGAGCTGAGCGGCCCGCTGCTGAAATACGTCGCCAACCCGTTCTTCAGCGCCTACTGGGCCCTCGCCCGGCGGCTGATCTTCTGGTAGGCTTCGGCCCGCCCGGGGGCGGATCGGACACTTGCGGCTGGGGCGGAACGCCGGGGCAGTTCGGCGGTTCAACCCCTCGCCCGCGGCCCGGCCGGGAGAGAGAGGAAAAGACTGTCATGGGTTTGATATCGCGATGGTGTTGGGTTCTGATGCTGGCATGCGCAGGGGCCTCGGCCGAGGCGGAGATGGTGAGGCGGCGCTGGGGCAAGGCCCCGAAGGAAAGCCCCAGCCAGAGGGCCGAGCGGCCGCAGGCCAAGCCCCCGACCGCGTACGTCGCCAAGACCCAGGCCGCCCCGAAGGTCGACGGCGACCTGGCCGACGAGGTCTGGACCAAGGCCACCGTGCTGCGGCTGGAGCGGACGCTGGACGGCTCGGCCGGGGCCGCCCAGCCGACGGAGGTCAGGCTGCTGCGGGATGAGGCGAACCTGTACGTGGCCTGCCGCTGCAGCGAACCGCTGATGAACAGGCTGACGGCCCGGACCGCCGGCCACGACGCCGACGTCTGGGGCGATGATTCGCTGGAGTTGTTCATTGGCCCGGGCCGGGGGTATTACCACTTCGCCGTCAATCCCGTCGGGGCGACGTACGACGCCCGGGTGAAGGACCGCGGCTGGAACAGCGGCTTTCGTTCGGCCGCCGCCAAGGGCGTGCGGGAATGGACGGCGGAGATGGCCATCCCGCTGGGGGCGATGGCGGCGGGGGAGACGCCGACGGAGTGGATCGCCAACTTCAACCGCAACCGCCGAACGAGCGGGGCGCTTCAGGAATCGGCCTGGTCGCCGACGTATTCCGGCGACAGCCACGTGCCGGCGCGCTTCGGCAAGCTGCTCTTCCAGCCCCCGCCGCCCGAGCCCCCCGCCCCCGAGCGGCCGGTGGTCAAGAAAGATGAGGTGACGATCCTGCCGGCCGAGGACGGCGAGGGCGTGGTCCGCTTCGACCTGTCGGCCCTGCCGCGCGGCGCCGGCATCCACCGCGCGGAGCTGCTGGTCTTCCGCAGCGCCCTGGTCAGCGGCGCCGATGACGCCGGCTCGGTGGACATCGAGGTCTACCCGCTGTTTGAGGAGTTCGGCGGCGGCAAACCCGCAGTCTCGGCCGCGCCGCTGGCGCTGCGCGGGCCGTGGTTCGACCGCTTCGACGCCACCGAGGCCGTGCGGAAATGGGGCGCGGGCAAGCCCAACGGCGGCTTCTATGTAAAGGTCTGCCCCTACTGGAACCCTGAGGGCACGTGCCTGGACGTCGCCTATGAGGGCAAGCCCGACCAGGTCCCGCCGCAGGTCAGCGGCTTGAAGGTCCTCCACCGCGCCGGCCAAACGTTCATTACCTTCAACGAAGTGCAGCCCCTCATCACCGCCGAGAAGACCACCTGGGGCGAAATCAAGAAGGCCCTCGCCGAGGCCAAGGCGGCGTGCAGCTATCGCATCTACGCCCACGCCGAGCCCATCTCGGCGGACAATCTCCACCAGGCGGAGCTGCTCGGCGAGGTGGGCCCGCTGTCGGCCTACAACGTCAACGCCCGGAACAAGGAGTATCTCATCGGCCAGGCCATGATCGAATCCGACGAAATCGGCGAGCTGGCCGAGGACTTCAACGGCCGCATGCACCAGTGGCACATGGACAGCCCGCGGATGGACCGGTACCCGGTCCAGCGCTTCGTGATTGACGAGCGGGCCGGCGCCCTGCCGGTCGGCACGGGCCTGTACGTTCACCACCCCGGCTCGGCGGGCAGGCGCTATTACGCGATGGTGTGCGTCCGCGACGGCGTGGAGAACACCAAGGACATCTCCGAGGCCAACGCCCTGCGCAGCCCTGTGGATGAGACCGTCGGCACGGGCGTGCCGGTTCGCCAGGGCAAGGGGCTGTGGGGCCCGTACTTCGATTACCCCGGCACGCGCTGGGTGTACGTGCAGTGGTGTGCCCCGCCGCTTTCCCCCCGGCCGAACATGTACTTCAACTGGTCCGTGCTGATCCCGCCGAAGGTCCAGGGCAAGGCGCCCGCGGAGCTGTACTTCCATCCGGACGGCTACTCCTATGCCCAGCCGGGCAAGAAGATGCTGCTGGGCAGCATCCAGATCGCCCCGCACGACTACCCGCCCAGCGGATGGTACGGGTTCAACGACGCCTGCGGCACGCTGAAGTCCTTCAAGTCCGGAACGGTCGGCGATCACACCCAGAGGCGGATCGTCGCCTTCCTGGACTGGGCCCAAAAGGAATTGCCCATCGACCCGGACCGGATCATGGCCGTGGGGGCCGACGGGGCGGCGGGGCTGGCCCTGAGTTTCCCGGACGTGTTTGCGTGCGTCCGCATCACCGGGTTCGACGAGGGCGTGCTGAACGCCAGGGCGGCCGGCGTGTACGCCGACGCCTGGGGGCCCAAGTCGCCGCAGATCAAGGACGGCAAGGGCCGCGGCGACTGGGCCTGGGCCGACCTGGACAAGCTCGCCCTGGAACAGACCACAGACCTGCCGCTTTTCATGTGCGCCGGGCCGAGCTGGGGCAGGGTCGCCGGATACGCCAAGGGGCGCGGCCGGTTCTATTCCGCCATGCAAGAGGCCCGACAGCCCCTTCAGGCCGGCTGGGGATGGTCCGGCGCCGGAAACCTGGGCGGGATCGACAGGTACACCGGCGAGTGGCGAGGCCGGGTGATCAGCCGCGACATGCCGATCCCGGCCGTGGCCAATTCAACCCGTGATCGCGACGCCGAGGACAGCGGGCTGGCTGGCGGCGGCTATAGCTGGAGGGACCTCAAGGAGGAGGCTGATAGTTTCTCCGTCACCCTCATCGGCCGGGAGG
>LJUF01000044.1 GCA_001303665.1 Phycisphaerae bacterium SM23_33
GTCGTGCTGCTGCTGCTGCTGTCCATCCCCTTCGCGTACTCTCTGGAGCGGCTGCTGGTCGGCAGCCCGCACATCTACCGCCAGATCAGCTGGTTCGTGCTGTTCTTCCTGGTCACCTTTGCGGTGCTGTACATGGTCAACCCGGCGTTCCGCATCGCGGCCACGCCCATCGTCATCTTTCTGGCCTTCGGCATCATTCTGCTGAGCGTGACCGTCATCGTCATCATGACGCGGAAGCTGGAGTCGGAGGTTCGCCGCATGCAGGGCCTGGGCACGACCGTGCACAGCGCGGACGTTTCGCGGCTGGGCACGATGATGGCCGCGGTGAGCATGGGCATCTCAACGATGCGCCGCCGGCCCATCCGCACGCTGCTGACGGCGGTGACGGTCGTGCTGCTGACCTTTACCATCCTGACGTTCGCCTCGTTCACCTCCGGCTGGGGCAATCGCCGGACGTACACGGGGCCGATGTCCGGCCCGCCCAGGCTGCTGGTCCGCCACCCCGTGTGGACGACCATCAACGAAGAGATAGCCGACATGCTCAGCGGCTTCCTGCAAGAGGAGGCGACCGTGGTGCCGCGGTACTGGGTGTCGCAGACCGCCAGCGAGGTCCAGGCCTACAAGGACGCCAACCGCACCCGGGAGATCATCGTGGCCGACGCCAAAGGCGGGCGGATTGTGGCCATGTCGGCCCTGGTCGGGCTCGACTACCGCGACGTCCAGCGCGTGCCGAAACTGGCCGAGGCCCTCGGCGGGCACCCGGAGCAGCTTGCCGCCGACGGGGTGTATCTGACCGCCGCCGTCGCCGGCTCGGAGGGCCTGCGGGTCAACGTCGGAGACAAGGTCTGCATCGAAGGCGTCATGTGCACGCTGGCCGGCGTCGTGGAGGCCAGAAAGATCACCACCTACGCCCAACTGGAGGGCTCCAGCCTGCTGCCGGTGGACTACGAGGCCTCCAGCGGCGGGGCGGCCAGCAGCTATCAGGCGGCCGAGACCACCAGCCTGGCGGACCTGCCGGAAACAGAGTCGGCCCAGTTTGTCAACTACGGCGCCGACCGGGTCGTGATCGTGCCGCCGGAGCTGGCCCGCCGGCTGGGCGGGCGCGTGTGCAGCATCCATGTCTACCCCAAAGAGAAGGCGGACATCCAGCGCATGGCCCAGCGCGTGGCCACCGTCACCCACCTGCCCACCTATCGCGGCGCCGGCGGGGGCGTGTACCGCCTGTTCTTCACTACCCTCACCGAGGCCAGCGGCTGGAAGGACCTGATCATCCCGGTGGTGCTGGGCGGGCTGATCATCTTCGCCACCATGCTGGGTTCGGTCTCCGACCGCGAGAAGGAGATCTACGCCTTCAGCGCGCTGGGGCTGGCCCCGCCGCACGTGGCCGGGCTGTTCTTCGCCGAGGCCTCCGTGTACGCCGTCGTCGGCGGCATGGGCGGGTACCTGCTGGGACAGGTCGTCTCCCGGGCCCTGAACCACATTGCCGGGCTGAAGTGGTTCGAGGCCTTCACTCCGCCCACCATGAACTACTCCTCCACCAACGCCATCGTCACGGTGCTGGTGGTCATGGGCACGGTGCTGATCTCCACCATTTACCCGGCCGTGAAGGCCTCGCGCAGCGCCAACCCCGGCGTCCAGCGCTCCTGGCGGATCGGCCGGCCCAAGGGAGACCTGTACGACCTGGTCTTCCCGTTCACGGTGTCGGCCTACGACATCACCGGGGTGGTCAGCTTCCTGCAGGAGCACTTCCGGAACTTTTCGGACACGGCGTTGGGGGTCTTCGCCACCTTCGCCGTGCACATCTTCAAGCAGTCGGAGGGGAAGCTGGGCATGCAGGCCCAGGTGGCCCTGGCCCCGTTTGACCTGGGCGTGAGCCAGCGATTCGCGCTCATGGCCCAGCCCAGCGAGATCGAGGGCATCGAGGAAATACGCATCCTGCTGCGGCGGGTCTCCGGCACCCGCGGCGACTGGCAGCGGGCCAACCGCGTGTTCATCAACGAGCTGCGGAAGCAACTGCTCATCTGGCGCTCGCTGTCGCCGCAGGTCATGGAACGCTACCGCGCCAGCACGCTGCAGCAATGGGAGGAGCTTCCCGTCGAAAACGTCCGTCCGGAAACCTTCGGAGAGAATCCGTGAGCACCATCCGGTACGATAGGGAGCTGGAACAGTACCGCAACCTGATGCTGCCTCCAGACCGCTTCGAGGAGGGGTTCCGGTGGAGCTCGCTGGCGGGGGCGCTGTTCATCGCCTTCCTGATGGTCCCCGGGGCGATGTACATGCAGCTGGTGGCCGGGTTCGGCGTCGGCCCGGCCGCCCAGTGGGTCACCGTGATCCTCTTCATTGAGGTGGCCCGGCGGGCGCACAGGCGTCTCCGCCGCCCGGAGCTGTTCGTGCTGTTCTACATGGCCGGGGCGGTCATGGCCTCTCCCTTCGCCGGGCTGCTCTGGAGGCAGTTCTACGTCCAGAGCGGTCCCGCGTACGGGGCCGGCGTGGCCCAGGAGATCCCGGACTGGTACGCCCCGGCCGACCCGAACGTGCTGGACCAGCGCAGCTTCATGATGCTGCGGTGGCTGCCCGCGGTCGCCCTGGTGACCTTCCTGATGTTCATCAGCCGGCTGAACAACGCCATTCTCGGCTACGGGCTGTTCCGCGTCGCCAGCGACATCGAGAAGCTGCCGTTTCCCATGGCCACCATCGGGGCCCAGGGCATCATGGCGCTGGCTGAGCAGTCCGAGGAGGAAAAGGAGCGGGGCGAGGCCCCGTGGCGCTGGCGGGTGTTCTCCATCGGCGGCATCCTGGGGCTGGCCTTCGGCGTCATCTACGTGGGGCTGCCCACGGTCACCGGGGCGCTGCTGAAAAAGCCCATCATGATCCTGCCGATCCCCTGGACGGATTTCACCCGCAAGACCCAGGGGCTGCTGCCGGCCGTCGCCGTCGGCATCAACTGGGACCTGTCCAACCTGGTGTATGGCATGGTGCTGCCGTTCTTCGCCATGCTGGGCAGCTTCGTCGCCCTGCTGGTGACCCTGATCATCAATCCCATCCTGTATTACCACGGCGTCCTCAGGAGCTGGAACCCCAACGACGAGACCGTCCCCACCATGTACAAGAACAACATCGACTTCTACTTCAGCTTTACCATCGGGGTCTCGGCGGCCATCGCCCTGGCGGGCATCTGGCAGATCATCAGCGGCCTGAGACAGCGGCGCCGGCTGGAACGGGCCGGCCAGCTCCAGGAAAGGTTCCAAGTCGCCGACCACACCCAGCGGGGGGACATCAAAGCCCCCCTGGTCATCGGGACCTACGTGCTCACCACCATGGCCTATATCCTGTTGAGCGGCTACCTGATCGGCTGGCACCGGGGGGTCATGATCGTGCTGTTCCTCATGGGGTTCGCGTACACGCCGGTCATCAGTTACGTCACGGCGAGGCTGGAGGGCATGGCCGGGCAAGTCATTCAGATTCCGTTCGTTCGCGAGGCCGCCTTCATCCTCTCCGGGTACACGGGGGACGTGGACGTGTGGTTCCTGCCCGTGCCGCTGTACAACTACGGCACGATCACGGTGCTGTATCGTCAGGCGGAACTGACCGGCACCCGGTTCTGGTCCATCTGGAAGGCCGAGATCGTGCTGACGCCCATCGTGCTGATCTCGACCATCTTCTTCGCCAACTTCATCTGGTCACTGGCGCCGATCCCTTCCGCCCGGTATCCCTACACGGAGAAGATCTGGGAGCTGAACGCGGCCATGGCCGCCATCGTTCACTCCGCCACGTTGGGCGGGCACAGCATCTTCCGGGAGGCCTTCAGGTGGGAGTACATCCTGAGCGGAGGGGTCTTCGGCTTGCTGCTGTTCTTTGTGATGTGGGCGCTGCGCATCCCGGTGCTGTTCATCTTCGGCATGCTGCGCGGGCTGAACCAGACGCTGCCGCACGTGGTGGTCCCGCAGTTCATCGGCGCCCTGCTCAGCCGGTTCTACTTCGAACGCAAGATGGGATTGAAGTGGAGACAGTACGTGCCGGTGGTGGCGGCCGGCTTCGCCTGCGGCATGGGGCTGATCTCCATGCTGTGCGCCGGCATCACCTTCTTGGCCAAGGCGGTGATCCAGCTGCCGTACTGACCGGAGGCGACGGAAGAGAATCATGGTCACGGCGAAGAGCGTTCTCATCGAGGCCCGCAATCTCTCCAAGGTGTATCGCATGGGCAGGGTCGAGGTGCCGGCCCTGCGGGACGTGGACCTGCAAGTGTACGAGAACGAGTACCTTTCGGTGATGGGCCCCAGCGGATCGGGCAAGAGCACGCTGTTCAACATGATCGGCGCCCTGGACCGCCCGACGGCCGGCACCGTGACCATCGCCGGCGTGGACCTGACGGCCCTGAGCAGCCGCCAGAGGGCGTACATCCGCAACGAGCACATCGGGTACATCTTCCAGGCCTACAACCTCATCGGGGCCCTGAAGGCCATCTACAACGTCATGCTGCCGCTTCAGTTCGCCGGCAAGAGCGACAAGGAAGCGTACGGCCGGGCCAAGGAGGTGCTGGAGGAGGTCGGCCTGGGCGACCGGCTGAACCACCGCCCGGACGAGCTTTCCGGCGGGCAGCAGCAGCGCGTGGCCATCGCCCGCGCCCTGGCCAACAACCCGACCATCATCCTGGCCGACGAGCCCACCGCCAATCTCGACCTGCACACCGGCGAGGAGATCATCACCCTGCTGCGCAGCCTCCGCGACAACCACGGCGTGACCGTCATCACCGCCACCCACGACCACAAGATGCTGGACAAGTCCGACCGCATCCTGTGGATCAAGGACGGGGCCGTGGACCGGCTGGAGAACCGCGCCGACCTGGACATCCGCGTGGGCAAGGTGGAGTGAGCCTTCCGGGGGCCCGCCGCGGTCACTCGTGGCGCAGGGCGGTGATGGGGTCCAGCCGGGCCGCCCGCATGGCCGGGTACAGCCCGCTGACCAACCCCACCGCCACCGCCATCAGGAAGGGAACCATCAGCATGGGCGGGGACAGGATGGCCGTGACCTTCAGCACCGCTTGCACGATGGGCGGCACCACGAACCCCAGGACGATTCCCATCAGCCCGCCGCCGGTCGTCAGCGTGACCGCCTCCACCAGGAACTGCACGGTGATGTCCCGGCGTTTGGCCCCCAGCGCCCGGCGGATGCCGATCTCGCGCGTCCGCTCGGTCACCGAGGCCAGCATGATGTTGGCAATGCCGATCGCTCCCACCAGCAGCGAGATGCTGGCGATGGCGAAGAACATGATGTTCCACAGCCGGCGCTGCCGCTGCAACTGGAGGATCTTGTCCAGGGGCACGTTGATCTCGTAATCAGGGCTCTCGTGCTCGCGCTGAAGGATGGACTCGGCGATCTTGGCGCCGGCCAGCACGGCCCGCTCGTCGGCCATGTGGAAGATGATCTGGCTGACCTCCACGCGCTCGGCCTCGAAGCTGCCGGTGGTGCGGAGAATGCTGTACTCCCCGAACCGCGTGCGCTCGGTGCTGGCCGGGACGTACACCAGGTTGCTGACCAGGTCGGCCGGCACTTCCGGGGTCGAGCCCCCGGGCGTGTCCACCAGCCCCACCACGTCGAAGGATTCTCCTCCCAGCCGGACCACGCTGATCAGCGGGTCCTCGTAGCCGAACAGCCGCCGGGCCAGCGACTGGGTCATGACGCAGACGTTGCGGCAGCGCAGCTCATCGGCGGCGGACAGGAACCGCCCGGCCGCCACCCGCAGCCCGCGGAGTTGGAGGTACGAGGGGTCGGTTCCGAACACCCGCACCGGGACCAGCCGGGTGCCGTACTGGGCGAACTTGCGGGTCTCATGCCCGGCCACCTCGCCCAGCAGCCCGGGAAGGCTCTCCGACAGCCGGCGGTGGTCGGCGCGGGTCAGGCCGTAGTACAGGGCCCGGCCTGTCTGCTGAGCGGCACCCCTGTCCTGGGGGGGTTTGAGCGACTGGATGAGGAACTTGTCGGTGCCCATCTGGCGCAGCGACTGTTCGGCCTCGTATCGGGCGCCCTCGTTGATGGCCAGCATGGCGATCACGCTCCAGACGCCGAACAGGATGCTCAGGATGGCCAGCAGGGAGCGGACCTTGTGGGTGGTGAGGCTGCGAAAGCCCAGCAGCACGATGTCGGTGACCTTGTAGATGACCTTCATCCCGACGGCTCCGGGCGCTGCCTGTCGATGTCGGAATGGATCTGCCCGTCCCTCATCTGGATGATCCGGTGGGCGCGGCCGGCGACGTGGTCTTCGTGGGTGACCATGATGATGGTGCGGGCCCGCCGGGACAGCTCGTCCAGCAGGTCGAGTATCTCCATGGAGGTTCGGGAGTCGAGGTTGCCGGTGGGCTCGTCGGCCAGCAGCAGCAGCGGGTCGTTGGCCAGGGCCCGGGCGATGGCCACCCGCTGCTGCTGACCCCCGGACAGCTCCGCCGGGCGGTGGTCCAGCCGGTTGCCCAGCCCCACCTGCCCGGCCAGTTCCCGGCTGCGGGGATGCCGCTCGCGGCGGGGCAGGCCCTGATAGAAGAGGGGCACCTCGATGTTGGCCAGCACCGTCAGCTGGGAGATGAGGTTGAAGGACTGAAAGACGAAGCCCACGTGCTGGCCGCGGATCTCGCTCAGTGCCGGGTCGTCCAGCTGCGAGACGTCGCGCCCGCCCAGGACGTATCGCCCGCTGCTGGGGCGGTCCAGGCAGCCCAGCAGGTTCAGCAGCGTGCTCTTGCCCGAGCCGCTGGGGCCCATGACGGCCACGTACTCGCCTTCCCGGACGACGAAGCTGACGTCGTTGAGGGCATGGACCGTGCTGCGGCCCATGGGATACATCTTGTGCACGTGTTCTAGCCGGACCAGCTCTTTCATGGTGACATCGTGATGCGGGCCGGCCGCGACGATGGCTCGCCCGTCGCCGGCGGGGTGGTCCGCTCACGCTCGGGCCCGGGCCGCTCGCGTTCGCGGCCGCGTTCGTTCCCGGCCGGGGCCGTCGCCGGCGCGGTCGTCGGCGGGCCGGGCGGGCCAGCCTCTGCTTCGGTCTTGGCCTTCTTGCCGACCCGCACCCCCGGCGGCGGGGCCAGCAGCACGCGCTCGCCGGCCTCCAGGCCCTCGAGGATCTGCGCCCGCGTCTCGCTGGTCCGTCCCAGCGTCACTCTCACGCGCTCGTATCCGCCCTGGCCGTCCGCGCGGAAGCAGTAGGTGGCCTCGCCGATGGCGAAGACCGACGCGATGGGCACGCTCAGGACGTCGGTCAGCTCGGCCAGGATCACCTCCACCTCGGCGCTCATGCCCGGCTTCAAGCCCTCCAGATCGGCGTTGTCTTTGAACTTCACCACCGTGGGGTAGACCTTCACGTCCGGGCTGAGCCAGGGATTCTGCGTGTTGGGCAAGGGTGCCACCTTGCCGATGTGTCCTTCGATCACCCGGCCCGGCCGGGCGTCCAGCCGGATCAACGCCCGCTGACCCACCTCGACCTGTTCGCGGATGGCCTCATACACGCGGGTCTCCACCTGGAGCGTTTCCATGTTGGGAATGATCATCAACTGCTGGTTAGGCCTGATCTCTTCTCCCACGGCCACGGTGACCGGCGCCTGCCACCGGTGGCGGCGGGTCTCGTACACCACCAGCCCCGCCTTTTTGGCCCGCACGATGAGCTTCTCGGCGTCTTCCCGCAGCTCCTTCAGCCGGTCCTGCTGCTTGGTCAGCCGCATCTTGGCCGAGGCGTCGGTGCCCTCCGCCAGCCGGATCTCGGTTTCGGCCTCCAGCCTGGCCGTCTCCAGATCCAGCTGGGCGTCCTTCACGGCCGTCTCCTTGTCCCGCACGGTCCGCTTGTGCGTGTAGTCCTCCAGGATCGCCTTCTCGTCCTGGGCCTTTTTCAGGTTCAGCTCCAGCCGCGTGACCTTCAACTGCTCGTTCCTGATCTCGCTGTCGCTGTAGGGCTGGCCCAGCTCGGGGTCCTTGTTGATTTCCAGCATGGTCTTCAGCGTGTGGCGGGCCAGCTGCAGTTCCTCGTCGGCCAGCAGGATCTTGGATTGGGTTTCGGCCAGCTGCACCGGCCACTCGCCCTCAACGTACTTCTTCAGGTCGTCCTGGGCGTCGGTCACGGCCTGCTCGGCCTTGGACACCTTGTTGGCCATGGTCTTTCGGGCAACGATGAGCCTGGTGGCCGCCGTCTGGTACGCGCGGTCGGCCGTATCCACGTCCAGGGCCTGGTCCAGCATGGCGTCGTCCAGCTCCTTGCACTCCATGTGGATGATGAGGTCGCCGGGCTTGACGATTTTGCCCTCCTCGGCCAGTTCCTTGATGACGACCGACCAGCGCGCCGTGTTGGTGATGACCTCTCGTTCTTCGGCCGTCACCTCGCCGGTCTCGGTGACCGATACCAGCATGGGCCCGCGCTCGACGAGGGCCGTCGTCAGGGATTCGCCGCCTTTCTCTCCGGAGTTGGCTATCCACACCGCGCCGCCGCCAACGGCCCCCACGGCTGCAACAGCGGCCAGCACCCACCCGGTGCGGCGCCGACGCCGCGGCCGGGAGCTAGGGGGCATCCCCGCGGTAGCGGTCGAGATACGAAGGCTGCTTTCGCTCATGAAACCTGCCTTGCTCGTCCACGGAAATCATTCCCAGCGTGGCCAGGAATTTCAGACGCGTGGTCACGTAGTCTACCAACGCACCCGTCCGGGCGATCTTGCTGGATCGCAGCGACTCCTCGGCCTCCAGCACGTCACGGGTCGCGGCCCGCCCGACCTTCTGCTCCAGCATGACCAGCTTCACCCGCCGCGTGGCTTGAGCCACCGACGTCTTCTGGATCTCGTAGGTATTCTTTGATTGTACCAGGGCGCGATACGATCGGCGCACCTCCAGGCGGACATTATCCATGAATTCTTCCAGCTCGCGTCGGGCCCTTTCGTGGGCGATGACCGTGCGGCGGAAGTTGTCGCGGTTGTCGGTCTGGTCCAGGCTGTAATCGAAGCTCAGCTCGGCGGTCTGGACGCGGCGGTGGAACTGCACCTCAAAAGGCCGGCGCGGCGGCCGGCCCAGGGCGGAGATGCCGAGGGCCAGGTCCAGCTGCGGGTTGAAGGCGTCGGCCGCGATCTCGACGTCGCGGCCGGCGTCGCGGAGGGCGGCATAGCGGGTCAGCACGTCCGGGCGGGCGCGGAAGGCGACCTCGATGGCCTTTCCCACCTCGAACGGGAAGGGCAGGGGCTCCAGCCGCTCCAGCTCCTGCTTGTCCAGCTCGACGCTGGCCGCAATGGGAAGCCCCAGCCCCAGCTTGAACTCATCCATCGCGTTCTGGAACCCCTGCCGGGCCACCTCGATCCTGGCCTGGGCCACGAGCACGTCCTGGCCGGCCAGGTCCGCTTCCACCGGCGAGACGATGCCCGCGTCGGCCTTGGCCTTCACCAGCTTGGCCGTCTGCTCCAGCCGCTTGAGGTTCTCTGTTTCGTTCTCCAGCTCGTCGCCCTGCTGCAGCACGCGGTAGTAGGCGGCGGCCGTGTCCACGGCCAGCGTCTGGGTGAAGCGGTCGTAGTCCAGCACGCCCAGGGCCAGGTCGCGCTCCGCCCGGTACAGCCCCTCGTAGGCGAACCCCCGCCACGCCCCTCGCCACAGCGGCTGGGTGAGATTGGCCTCCAGGAACGAGCCGAAGGTCGTGCTCTTGATGCCCAAGAAGTCGGTGGCGAAGTCCAACCCCGCCGCCAGCGTGGCCACGCCGCCGGTGGCGAATCTCTGGGCGAAAGACAGATTCGCCTGCCCGCTGCCGTCCCAGATGGTGATGCCCTCCTCATTGCGCCTGTAGCTGGCGTCGGAGCTCAGGTTCCCCGAGACCAGCGACCAGTCATGCCGGAGACTGGCCAGCTCCAGGGCCTGCGTGTACAGCTGCTCTTTCCGCGTCTGGAAGCGCCGGCCGTTGCGGACGGCAATCTCCAGACACTCATCCAGGGACAGCGTCCGCGGGCTCTCCTCGCCCACGGGAATCGGCTTGCCCCGCAGCAGGATCTCCTGGGGCAGGTCCTTGGCCTCCCCCGCCCGGAAGGGCCGATACGTGATGTCGAAGGCCCGCCCCTCACCCAGGGCCAGCACCTGCTTCTCCTTGACCAGCCCGTAGGCCGCCCCGTCCGCCTGCCGGGCGTACTGCGCCGGCGTGCACCCCGCCGCAAACAACATCAGCACACAGCAGGTTGGCCCGAAGGCCCAGCCGACCGAGCCCTTGGCGGCCGGCCCCGCTTCGCCGGCCGGCCGGGAAATCCTCATCACCTTCACGGACAGTCTCATCCTTTCATTCCTCAATCCAGTGACGCGTGCTCCGTGCAGCAGGCCGCTCCTCCTTGCCCCAGCAAACCGCGGTAGCCCCTTATGGTGCTTCATTCGCGACAGCTTGTCAAGGCCGCCTCGGTCCGCGCTGTGGCTTGCCAATGGCGTAGGCTTGCCTAGAATAGGCGCCTGCGGCCGGTCCTCGGCCGGCTGCGACGGGACGGAACGGCGATGGGCAAGCCGACTCGCATAATTGATTTTCACCAGCACGTCTTCTGGCACGGCCGCGACGACGCGGGGCTGGCGGGGAATCTGGACGAGCACGGCATCGAAAAGGCCGTCCTGCTGAGCTGGGACGTCACCGAGCTGGAGCTCACCCAGGCGTACGAAAACGTCTTCAATCCGGTGCACGCCCGGGCGGGGGGCAGGGTGCCCGGCCTGCCGCTGTCGGACGTCGTCCGGGCGGTGAGGCGGTACCCCGATCGCTTCATCGCAGGCTACTGCCCGCACCCGCTGGGCCCGCATGCGATCGAGCACCTCGAGGCGGCCATCCGGATGCACCAGGTCCGCGTGTGCGGGGAGTGGAAGGCCTGCGTCCTGCTGGACGATCCGCGCTGCCTGAACCTGTTCCGCTTCTGCGGCCGGCAGCATCTGCCCGTCGTGTTTCACATCGACGTGCCGTATCGGCCGGACGCCCAGACCGGCCGGCCCACGTTCTGCAAGGAGTGGTACGGCGGCACCATGGACAACGTCGAGCGGGCGGTGGCGGCCTGCCCGGAGACGGTTTTCGTCGGGCACGGCCCGGGGTTCTGGCGCTACATCAGCGGCGACGCCGAGGCCGCCCCGGAGGGGTATCCTTCGGGAAAGGTCGCGCCCGGCGGGGCGCTGATTCGCGTCCTGGACGCGTGCCCGAATCTGTGTGCGGACCTCTCGGCCGGCTCGGGCCGCAACGCCCTCCAGCGCGATCTGGAGCACGCCAGGGAATTCCTGCTGAAGTATCACCGGCGATTGCTGTTCGGGCGGGATGACTATGACGGGATGCTTCACCAGTTCCTCCAGTCGCTGGAGCTGCCCCAGGAGGCGGCCGAGAACATCTACCATGCCAATGCCGAGAGACTGCTGAGGATGCAGCCATGAGCACGACGACCCGCGCGGCGAGTGATCGGCTGGCGCTTCGGGGCGGACCCAAAGCCGTCCGGCGCGACCCCGGCGACATGTTCACCTGGCCCATCGTCACCCAAGAGGACGAGCGGGCGGTTCTGGAGGTGCTGCGGGCCGGCAAGATGTCGGACCTCGACGTCACCCGGCAGTTCGAGGCCGAGTTCGCCCGCTGGCAGGGCCTGCCGTACGCCCTGGCCCACTGCAACGGCACGGCCGCGCTGCAGGCGGCGATGTACGCGGTGGGCGTCCGCGGCGGCGACGAGGTTATCTGCCCGTCCATGACGTACTGGGCTTCCGGCCTGCCGGCGCTGACGCTGAAAGCGACCGTCGTCTGGGCCGACATCCAGCGCCATTCGCTCTGCCTGGACCCGGCGGACGTGGAAAAGCGAATTACCCGGCGGACGAAGGCGATCGTGGTGGTGCACTACGCCGGCTACCCGGCCGACGTGGACGAGATCATGGCCGTTGCCGAGCCGCACGGCGTCCAGGTCATCGAGGACGTCTCCCACGCCCACGGCGGGCTGTGCAAGGGCCGCAAGCTGGGCACTATCGGGCACGTGGCGGCCATGTCCATGATGAGCGGCAAGTCCTTCGCCATCGGCGAGGGCGGCATGCTGGCCACGGCCGACCGCCACATCTACGAGCGGGCCGTCGCCTGGGGACACTACGAGCGCCACAGCCCCCAGGCCGGCGACCTGACCGACCCGGAGCTGATCCGCCTCGCCGGCCTGCCGCTGGGCGGGGTCAAGCACCGCATCAACCAGCTCGCCTCGGCCATGGGGCGGGTGCAGCTCAAATACTACGACCGCCGCAACGCCGAAATCCTCAAGGCCATGAACTACTTCTGGGACTCGCTGGAAGGCACTCCCGGGGTCCGCGCCCACCGCCCGCCGCGCGGCTCCGACAGCGAGATGGGCGGGTGGTATCACGCCCGCGGCCTGTATGTGGCCGAGCAGCTCGACGGCCTGCCGCTGGCGCGCTTCTGCGAGGCCCTGCGGGCCGAGGGCTTTCCCACCGCCCCCGGGGCCAACCTCACGCTGCACCTGCATCCGGTCGTCAACGACGTGGATGTCTACGGCGACGGCAAACCGACGATCCTTGCCCAGGCCGACCGCGACGTCCGCGCACCCGCTGGCTCCCTGCCCGTGGCCGAGGCCATCGCCGAGTTCTGCTTCGGCGTGCCCTGGTTCAAACACTATCGCCCGGAGGTCATCGACGAGTACGTCCTGGCCGTCAAGAAGGTCGCCGTGCACGCCGACGAGCTCGGCTCGTGACGCCGCCAGGCCGGCGGTGCCGGGAAAGGTCGCATCCAGTCTGCTTGCGGGTCTGGCCCTGCTTGCCGGGGCCGGCAGCTCTCCAGGGGAAAGCGTCATGCGGAAAGAGAATCTGGCCCGGCTGGGTGAACGGGCGCCCGGCGCCGCCAGGGCGCTGGCCTGGACCCGAGACGGCGAAGAAGTGGAAGCGCCCGAACTTGCCGACGGCGACCGCAGGCGCCCGGCCGGCCTGCCGAAGGCTTGGTCGGCATTGGGCGTCGCCTGGCCGGTGGCGCACGTGGCCGACCGCGTGAAGGTGTTCTTCGCCGGCCGTCCGCCGCCGGCGGAGTCGCTGGAGTTGCAGGCATTCGACGGGCAGGAGTGGGTCGCCGTCCGCGACGGGTTGAAACTGGAAGCCGGCGCGGCTTCCAGCTCGATCCGCTGCGACTTTGAGCCGGTCGCCTCTCGAGGCATGCGGGTCGCTGCCAAAGGCCGGCCGGCCGTCTGTGAATTCGAAGTCTATCCCTACCTGCCGGAAAGCCGGGCAGGAGGGATCACCTGGCCCGAGGCCATGGTTATGCGGGCCTTCGAGCAGCGGATGCTGGCCCGGGAGGAGGAGCCTTCGTTCGAGCAGCTGTCGCTTCACGGCCTGTCCATGCCCGTCTGGGCCATGATGGGGATCAAGGACTCACCGCACGAGCAGGCCGTCTCCTGGGACGGCAGAATCATGGTCCCTTTGGTCCAGATTTCCTGCCGGCTCGGAGAGCCGCCGCGCGGGTTCGCCGACGTCCGCGACACCGTGCGGCGGGGCTTGATTGACGGCTGGCTTCCCGGCGTCGTGGTGGAGGGGCGGTTCGGGCCGGTCCACCTGACGCAGACGTCGTTCGTCAGCTTTGTGGACGGCGAGGAGAAAAAGCCCGGCCTGTTCATCCGCTATGACCTGGAGAACG
>LJUF01000310.1 GCA_001303665.1 Phycisphaerae bacterium SM23_33
CTTGGTGGACCTCAGCCGGATTTACTTCGTCAAGCTCAAGGACGTGCTCGGCGACGGCTCGCAGCCGGACCGCTTCGGCAACCCCATCTACGACCCCACCGGCAACATGGACCCGCCCTATGACGACGAGACCAGCGCCGACGTTGATGCCGTGACCGTGATTCACGGCCTGGCGGCGCCGCCCGCCGGCGACGCCAACCTCGATCAGGTGGTGGATGGGCTCGACTACAACACCTGGTCGCTGCATTACCGCATGTCCGCCATGACCTGGACGGAAGGCGATTTCAACGGCGATACCATCGTTGACGGGCTGGACTACAACATCTGGTCGGGCAATTACGCGCACGGCGGGCAGGGCTCCGCCGTGCCGGAGCCGGCCGCCCTGGTGCTTTCCCTGGCTGGGGCGGTGCTGCTCGGCCGAGGCCGGAGACGACCCTGGCAGCGGACGGGCCCTCCGGCTGGGCAGGGCGCGGGTCCTGAGGGCTACCCGCGCCCTCGCCCCGGTTTGCCGATGGCATGAAAGACTTCGTGAAAAAACCCGCCTTCACGCTGGTCGAACTGCTGGTGGTGATCGGCATCATCGCCCTGCTGATCACCATGCTGATGCCCAGCCTCCGCCGGGCCCGCGAGCTTACGCGCTCCACCCTGTGCAAGACGCAACTGGGCGGGCTGGTCAGGGCCAATCAACTGTACGCGGCCGAGAACGATTACGTCTACGTCCCTGCCGCCAGCGACATCTTCTGGGGCGCCGCCGGCAACCTGAATCGCTGGCACGGGGTCCGCAAGGACCTCAGCAGCCCCTTCGACCCGGCCAAAGGCCCGCTGGCCCGCTATCTGGGACAGGATGGCAAGATCAAGCACTGCCCGTCCTTCACCAACTTCCGCACCGGAGCCGGGGCGGTTGCGTATGAGGCCGGCAGCGGCGGCTACGGCTACTCCGACATCTACGTGGGCTCCCAGTTCTGGAAGTATGGCTTCTACCACAACAGCCCGGGCCAGCGCCTCGGGGCCCCCGCGGGGCAGATAAGGCACCCGGCCGAGACCGTCATGTTCAGCGACGCCGCCATGCCTCAGGCCCTCGGCGGAAGGCCCGTTTACGTGGAGGAGTCGTTCTGCTATTGCCCCTTCGGGCTGGACCACAAGGGCAGCGTCACCGCCGCCTTTCCCCGCCAGCCCTCGATCCATTTCCGCCACCTGGACCGGGTCAACGTCGGCTGGTGCGACGGCCACGTCGCCGACCGCGATGACTTCCGCTCCATCCCCTCCAACGTCTATGGGGCCAACCCGCAGCAGATGATGGTCGGCTGGTTCGGCCCCAACGACAATTCCCTCTTCGACCTGGACTGACCCGTCTGCTGCCCTCGCCACGACCGAGACAAGCCGGAGGCCTGCGAAAACCCCTCCGCCGCCCCAACCCGGCCGCAAGACCGGCGCCGAGAGACATATTGGGGGGGTGTCCGCTGAACGGGTTTTGACGGGATTTGAGTGTCTCCTGGGCGCAGCGGCCCGCCCCCAGGCCCGAACCGGCCGCCGCAAACAATTGGAAGCCAAGGCCTTACGGAAACTCCTCCGCCCGGCCGCCGGCCGGCAGTGAGTGAAAAAGTCGTTCACTGGCCTCTTTTTGGGGCCTATTTTGCCCTCCAGCCCTGGGCCCCAAGGACTTGCGTCGCCTCACCCGCCTCAAAACCGCCCTTCCGAACCCCAGAACTGCCTACTTTCCTACCCGATGCCCCTATGGGGTCTTCGCCCTAGCCCGTCCCTGAATCTCCCGTCCGTTCGGCCCCGGCACGTGGGCGGCGGGTCGCGGGTGCGACGCCAAGGGCGCCCGCGAAGCGGAATCCTGCCCCCGCTAATGGCTGAGCAGGGGGAGATGCCCAGGCCGCTGCACAGGGTTCGATGGTGCATCAAGCCCGGTTGTGACTCCGCAACCGGGGAAGTGAGCCCTGACCCAGTCGCTTCCCCGCTCGGGGAAGGTTTTCTTTGCGCAGCTGTACCCTTGGGCAGCATCATGTGGCCCGCGCGGTGACGCGGTGGCAGTAGCAACCTCCGCCTGGGGCTATCCCCCTCGGGGCATCAATTCTGCCCACAGCCGACTGTAGGAGAATGTAGGAATTCCTGCACGGATCATGCTCACGACGCGCAACATGCGCAGCCGAGCGTTCTGCTATAACTCCAAGTGAACTAGGCGTTTGATCCATAAGCTCTGGAGGCTGAGGATGATGCAAAGAGCCGTTCCAGAAAGCTCATGACCCGGAGGTGGCGGGCATCGCTGCCCGCATGGAGGATCCCCGCCAGCCGGGCAAGGTCACCCACGCACTCCGAGTCCTGCTGGCCCAGCGCGTCTGCGGCTCGCCTGGCTGGTGCCCGGGGGGCCGGGCGATGGGAGCCAGGACAGGGCTTCCACGGCCGCGCGAATTCGCCTCAGATAGGCCCGGTCAGGGCTGACAGGTCCAGCCGGGGCAGCGGCTCCAAGGGGTCCTCAAGCACCGGCGGCTTGACAGCGCCAGCAGAATCCTCGCGCCCGCTTCGCCACGGGCCGCCTCGCAGTGCCGAGACCATCGGCCAGGGGGGCGCGCTGGCCTCGACCACAAACAGCTTCCCGAGCCCCACCAGCGGCGGGCTGGGCAAGTCCGCCACAGATGACGCAGGCGTGCTGTCGGCCCGGCGGCCGTCAGCCTGCCCGGCCGCGGCGACTCGGCTGATCAGGCTTCCCATGTTCCAGGCTGGCGCGGCGGTCTCCGCCCCGGCCGCGGCGGCTGGCCCCATCAGGCTTTCCATCTCCGCCGCCTCCGACCCCCCGGCCCCGCCGCCGTCCGCACCTTCGCCCAACTCCTCCAGGTAATGCATTGACCAGACGTTGTAGTCCAGCCCGTCCACCGTGTCGTCGGCGTTGAAGTTCCCGTACTCCCAGCCGCCATCGGCCCAGGCCGGCACGGGCTGCTCCAGGTAGTGCAGCGACCAGGCGTTGTAGTCCAGCCCGTCCACCACCCCGTCGCCGTTGGCATCGCCCAGGATCGGGGTGACCGGCCCGGCGACCGCGGCCTCCACGACCACCGTCCCGAGGCCCACGCCGCCATCGTGATCGTCCACGCGGACGCTGATGGTGTACTGACCCACCTGTTCGTAGACATGGCTGACGGCGAACGTCTTGTCGCGCGTGAGGTAAAGGGGCCTGACCGTGCCATCGCCGTAATCGATCTCCCCGAGCCAGAAGTCGTCACCGGGATCGACAAACCAGCCAGTTACCTCGACGGGCAGGCCCACCACAGCCTCCGCCGCCTCGACGAAGACCTCGGGAACCACGTTTTCCGCACGGATGGCCATCGCACTCGTGGCCGTGCCGCCGTGTGAGTCCGTCACGGTTAGGCGGACGGTATAGTCGCCTTCGTCGGGCAATGCGAAGGAGAAGTCCGCCTCCGTCCCCTCCAGACCGGGGACGCTGCTGCCCTGGGCATCCAGCACCTGCCAGTGGTACTCCAGCGGGTCGCCTCCCGGGTCGCCGGCGCTGGCCGTGAGTTGGACCGTCTGGCCTTCATCGACCGTCAGGTCCGTCTCCGGCAGACCCGTCAACGGCGCGTCGCCCGCGCCTTCCAACACAGGTTCACCAGCGCCCGCCCCAGCGCCGCCGATGTAGTGGCGGTCAGTGCTACATGGTAGATGCCCGGATCAGCCGGGGTGAAACTGAACGTGCCTGCGGTGCCGTCGGGAACGACCTGGCCGTTGTCCGCCGTGACCTGCCAGAGGTAGCTGTCGATGGTAATGCCGGGGGCGACCTCGGCCGTGAAGCCAAGCTCATCGCCCTCCTGGGCGGCCGCGTCGTGGCCGGCCACCAACTGCTTGAGGAAACCGAAATCGAAGCCCACCCCCAGCCTGCTGGGGGCAACGAGGTCCGGCATGCGGCTGTTGAGGTACAGGCGGTTGGCCTGGTTGTAGTTCCCCGCTACCAGGTCCAGGTCCCCGTCGCCGTCCACGTCGCCCAGGGCCGCGGACGTGGTATCGTGCACGTCCGAGGTGATGTCCGTGCCCGTCACGCCCGCGAAGGGGCTGGCCGTGCCGTTGTTGAGGTACAGGCGGTTGGGTTGGTTGCCGTTGCCGGCCACCAGGTCCAGGTCCCCGTCGCCGTTCACGTCGCCCAGGGCCACGGACGTGGTATCGTGCACGTCCGAGGTGATGTCCGAGCCCGTGACGCCCGCGAAGGGGTCGGCTGTGCCGTTGTTGAGGTACAGGCGGTTGCCTTGCCCCCCGTTCCCCACCACCAGGTCCAGGTCCCCGTCGCCGTCCATGTCCCCCAGGGCCAAGGAGCGGGTATCGTACGCGTCGGCGGTGATGTTCGACCCGATCACGCCGGCGAAGGGATCGGTCGTTCCGTTGCTGAGATACAGGCGGTTGCCCTGCCCTCCGTTCCCCGCCACCAGGTCCAGGTCGCCGTCGCCGTCCACGTCGCCTAGGACAACGGAGAAGGTCCACTGCGCATCCGCCGTGATGTCGGAACCCGCCACGTCGGCAAAGGGGCTGGCCGTCCCGTTGTTGAGGTACAGGCGGTTGGCCTGCCCAGCATAGTTCCCCACCACCAGGTCCAGGCTCCCGTCGCCGTCCACGTCGCCCAGGGCCACGGACCAGGTATGGTGCGCGTCGGAGGTGATGTCAGAGCCCATCACGCCAGCGAAGGGATTCGAGGTGCCGTTGTTGAGGTACAGGCGGTTGGTCTGGTTGTAGTTCCCCGCCACCAGGTCCAGGTCCCCGTCGCCGTCCACGTCGCCCAGGGCCACGGAGATGGTTGCGTGCGCGTCGGAGGTGATATCCGAGCCCGCCGCGAAAGCCCCCGAGCCATCGTTGAGGTACAGGCGGTTGGCCTGCCCGTAGTTGCCCGCCACCAGGTCCAGGTCGCCGTCGCTGTCCACGTCGCCCAGGGCCGGCAAGTGGGTATTGTGCGCGTCGGAGGTGAGGTCCACGCCAACGGTGAAGGTCTGCAGCTCCATGCCGGCAGGGAAGGTCTGCACCCAGCCCGCCGGGGTCGGCGAGCTTACACTCAGAAACGGATGACTCCCCGGCACGACCAGCACGTAGTCCCCGTTGAGGTCGGTGAAGGTGCTGTCGCCGCTCGTGCAGATGACCTCCCAGCCATCCAGCCCGGGCTCGTATCGCACAGCCGTATCGTGGGACAGCACGTCGGCAGGGATCACCTGCATGTCGATGCCCGGGCCGGCGTATTGAAGCTCGAGCCCCGGGGCCTGGCCGCAGTCAAAGTACTCCAGGCGCAGGCGGTGGTAGCCGGCGGACAACTCCACCGTGCCGGAGGGGATCTGCCAGGGCAAGGTCGTGTCAAAGAGCATCTCGCCATCGATGTAGAGCCGGGTGTCACCGGGGGTGACGCACTCAAAGGTGTACAGGCCCGGCGTGTCGATGTGGACGTTGCCCGTCCAGCGTGCGGCCACGCCCTGGCCCGCGTCCAAGGGTCCGCCGAAGCCGCCGGCGAAATCCACCTGCGAATCCTCGCGCGCAACAGTCGGCGCGAGCGACTCGTAATCCGGGAAGGCCGGAACGTACTCGGGCACATGGTGGTAGAGCACCGAAGCGGGAACGAGGGCCTGACTGTCGCCCGGGGGGGCCCAGTACAACTCCACCCCTTTCCACCCATCGCGCTGGTTGAACAGGACATCTATGGAGTGAAAGCCGGCGGAAAGGTCAATGTACCCGGGACTGCTCCACTGCATCGTGTGGTGCCCCCCGTTATCGACGACCTCCACGCCGTCGACGTACAGCCAACTGTCATCGTCGCTGTTCGTCCAGAACGTGTACACACCGGCCACATCGATGTGGACTGAGCCGGTCCACCTGACGGAGAAATTCTCCGTCAACCCAGGGATTCCGTTGAAGTTCTCAAGCGTCGTCATCACCGGAAAGTTCACCTGGGCGTCTATCTGCCGGAAGTCCGGTATGCCATAGAATTCGAGGCCGGAGACGACCTCCCGCCAGTACAACCCGGTCAGTCCGGCAACCGGGCTCATGGGGAAGCTGACCGGCCAGTAGCCGTAGTACTCGCCCGCCAGTCCGGCGCTCTGCTCGTAGGCGGTGCGGTCGGCGTCGCTGTCCTGCCAGACGGTGCCGTACAGGGCGGAGTCGGTGACGTGGCAAGCGAAGGCCTGCACGTCCATCCGCCCCTTCCCATCGTGGGCAGTGACGGTGATCGTGACGGTGCCCGCGTCGCCTGCCAGGCGGGTCAGCGCGAGCACGCTGCCGTGAACCTCGGCGGCGATGGTATCGGGGTCGCTGCTGGAGGCGGTGAACTGCACCGCGTCGCCGTCGGCGTCTGAGGCGCTGAGCGCGATCTGGGCAAAGGGCAGGTCCTCTCCAAACGGCGCCGCGGGCCCGTCGGTCCGTTCCGGGGCGAGC
>LJUF01000311.1 GCA_001303665.1 Phycisphaerae bacterium SM23_33
CTGTCGGAGGCATGGGCACCGTTGCGCATCAGGTCCCGGCCGAACTCGCTGCGCACGGTGGCCGCCTCGGCCCTGGTCGGATCGGTCGACCCCAGCACCCAGCGGATCTTGCTGATGGCGTCGGGCCCTTCGTACAGCATGGCCAGACACCTGGTCCGGCTCAGGCCGTCCTTCAGCCGCGCGTCGGTGATCTCCTCGGGGTTCACGCCGGTCATGAATTCCACGATCCGGTTGAACTCCGCCTCGGCGTTCCGCTCGGCGAGGAACTCGGCCACGCGCTCGGCGTCCACCATGGTGAAGGGGAAGGCGAAGGCGTTGTGCAGCCTGGAATAGATCTCCTGGGTCAGGCCGGGCTTGAGTCTCTCGCGGAAGATGTCCTTCAGGGGCGCGTAGAAGTCCTCGGCTTCAGCGACGGTCATGTTGAACAGCCGGGTGCCGACGATCCGCAGGCCGGTGCGGCTGAAGACGTCGATGATGTTTCCCGGGCGGCGGGTCGGGCGTTCGAAGTTGTCGGGCTTGAGGATCACCAGGCAGGTCTCGACGTTGCTTCCGGGGGGGTAGGTGCAGCGGCCGGTGAGGATGCCCCCGTCGGTGTCGCCGTACCGGGCGAAGAGCTTGAGGTGCTCCAACCCCAGTTCGGGCGCCGGGGCGGTGATGACGGCGGGCTCGAAGTGTCGGATGCGGCCGTCGGGGCCGCGGATGAAGTCGCCGTAGGTGCCGCGGATGGTGTCGCCGACGGGGTATTCGGTGAAGCTGCCGATCACGTCGTCCTTGAGGTGGCGGCAGGCGTTGGGCCCGCTGAACAGCAGCAGCATGCAGCGGGGCACGAAGCCCCAGGGGTTGTTCCGGCTGAGATTCTCGGTGATGTAGCGTTTCCAGGCCTCGGCCAGGACGGCGTCCGTCCCGGGCGGGTTGATGTTGTCCACGTAGGCGGCCAGCAGCTCGTCCGAAAAGATCATCATGCGCACCGCCACCAGCGTCAGGTGGGCGTGCGCGATCAGCCGGCCGATGATGCCGCCCGTGCGGCTCTTGAGGATGCTGTACGGCGTTATCAGGGAATACGTCAGCTCGTCCACGGCGCCTCCTCTGGCTCTGGTGCGTCCGGCCTGCCCGGCAGCCCGAAGGCCGCCCTTGCGGCTGTCAGAATACAAAAGTACTTTCTTGCAAACAATGTTTGACTTGCCGGCGGCGGTCCCTATAATCTGCCGCAACTGGTCACCGTCCTTTCAGTGAACGTGAAGAGCGCATCGGAAAATACCGGTTCTGGTTGCGCCCGACGTTGGGGGCTGGCCTTCTGGATCGTGCCCGCCTTGCTCTTGCCCTGCCGGCTGGCTGGGGGCGAGGTCGCCCAGGAACTCTACGTGCACGAGGACGCCGTCATCTCCGCCCTGCGGATGTACAGCTTTGCCGTCGGCGGGGAAACCGTCAATCGCGGAGCGCCGCCTCGCCGGGCGGACGCTGCGCGACATCGAGACCTACGTCGAGGGCGACGCCAGGATCGTCGAGGCCGACGGCACGGTGGTGAAGGACGCTCGCATCTTCGACGTCTCCCGCCATCAGGGGGCCATCCGGGCCCGCGTGGGCCTGCATCACGACCGGGCCCTGGTGTCCTTCCCGCTGTACGCCCGGGCCGAGGAGATGCGGAAGAAGATCGCCGCCCAGGCCGAGACCCAGCCCAAGCCCCCGCCCTTGGTCAGGGCCCAGCCAACGACGCCCGCAACGACGACGGCCCCGGCGCCGCCTGCCGGGCTGCACCGGCCGGTCAGCTTCCGCGCCGATAAGTACACCAGCGAAGAGGTCCCCGACCCGAAGGACCCAAAGCTCAAGCGCCGCATCACCATCGCCAAGGGCAACGTGTATTTCTCGCAGGGCCACCCCGACGAGGAGCTGTTCCTGGAGATGCAGGCCCAGGCGGCGGTGGTGTACACGGCCCCGGGGGCCGCGGCCCCCGGCCCCGGGCCCGAGCAGATTCTCGCCGCGTACCTGGAAGGTGACGTGGTGATGCGCCGCGGCGAGCGGAGCCTGATGGGCCAGCGGCTGTATTACGACTTCGTCGCTGGCAGGGCCTTGATCCTGGAGCCGGTGCTGCGGACCGTCCAGGAGCAGCGCAACATCCCCGTGTACATTCGCGGCCGCGAGGCCCGGCAGTTGGCGGCCTACCAGCGGCCCGGGGAGCTGCGGGTGCGCGGCTACCGCTGGCACTTCAAGGACGCCCTGGTCACCACCAGTGACTTCTACACCCCGGAGTGGTCCATCGCCGCCAAACGCGCTGAGTTGGAAGACACCACCATTTACGATGAGGAGGGCAGGCGGCTTTCCGAACGCAGGTGGCGCACGAAGCTGGTCAACACCACCTTCAGGCTGGGTGAGGTGCCGCTGCTGTGGGCGCCCTACACGGTGGGCGACGCCGAGGAGGGCCACACCGCCCTGCGGAGCTTGCAGGGCGGCAGGCACGGCCGCTTCGGCTGGGGCGTGGAATCGGAATGGTTCCTCTTCCGCCTGCTGGGAGTGCACCCGCCGGAGGGCTTCAAGGGCCGGCTGGAGGCCGACTGGTACGAGCGCGGCGTGCTGGTGGGCCCCACGGTCACGTATCGCCGCGAGGACTACAGCGGCTATGCCCTGGCCTACGGCGTGCTGGACAACGAACAACAGGACGACTTCGGCACCGACCGGCAGAACATCTCCGCCCCCAGGGAGCGCGGCAGGCTTCTCTGGCGGCACAAGCACTTCCTGCCGCGGGACTGGGAGGTCCAGTTGGAGACCAGCTACTTGTGTGACCGGAACTTCCTGGAGGAGTTCTTCCCCCGCGAGTTCTGGGCCGACAAGGAGCAGGAAAACCTCATTTACGCCAAGAAGCAGCGGGAAAACTGGGCCTTCACCGTGCTGGCCAAGTGGCGGCTGAACGACTTTCTCACACAGACCGAGGCCTATCCGGACCTGGCCGGCTACCTGATCGGCCAGTCGCTCTGGGAAGATCGGCTCACGCTGCATACCGAGGGGCGGCTCGGGGTGGTCCGCTTCCGTCCCGACGAGATGCTGGATGTGGCCTCCAGCGGGCCGGTGGTGCGGGCGGACCTGCGGCAGGAGGTTGACGTGCCGCTGGCGTTCGGGCCGGTCAAGCTGCTGCCGTACGTCGTCGGCCGGCTGACGTACTGGGAGGACTCGCCGGAGGAGGGGGGCCTGATCCGCCCGTGGGCTCAGGTCGGCGCGACCGCCACGATGCATATCTGGCGGCTGTATAACCAGGTCGAAAGCCGCACCTGGGACCTACACCGCCTCAAGCACGTCATCACGCCGTACGCCGCCCTGTTCGCCTCCTGCACCGACGTGGAGCCCGATCGGCTCTACCCGTTCAACCCCGGCATCGAGGTGCCTGTGCAGCGGCTGGGAGGCGGGACCGTCGGCGTGCGGCAGTTGTGGCAGACGAAGCGCGGCCCGGCGGGCGACCAGCATACGGTCGACTGGCTCCGGCTGGACGTGTCGGCGTCCTGCTTCGACGACGCGGACACCATGCTGCCGGCCGACGGGCGCTTCCTGCTGAGCCGGCCGGAGTACAGCTTCCCCCGCAACGCCATCAACTTCGACGGCGTGTGGAACGTCTCCGATTCCACCACCGTGCTGGCCGGCGCCAACTACGACACCGACAGCGGAAAGCTCGGCCGGGGCAACATCGGCGTGGCCGTTTCCCGGGACCCTCGGCTGCGCTACTACGCCGGCCTGCGCTGCATCGAGGCCCTGGACAGCTCCGTGGGCACCTTCGGGCTCTTCTACAGGATCAACCGCAAGTACAGCCTGAACTTCTTCCAGCAGTACGACTTCGACCTGGAGGGCGGGCGCAACCAGGCCACCAGCGTCACCATCGTCCGGAAATTCCCGCGCTTGTACACGGCCGTCACGTTCGTCTACGACAGGACGCAGAACGACGTGGGGGTCGTTTTCAGCATCTGGCCGGAGGGCATCCCCGAGGTCAACATCGGGGGATCGCGCCTGAGCCTGCTGTCGGCCGTCTTCGCCGAGGACTGACGCCCCGCCTCATGGCGTGACGGTCACCGTGCTCCACTTCTCGTACAGCATCGCGAAGACCAGCTCGATGTCTTCATCGGTCAGGCGGATGCAGCCCATCGAGTAGGCCTTGCCGATGCTGCTGCGGTCGTTGGTCCCGTGGATGCCGTAGCCGTCCTCGGCCGTGTGCGGGTTCCCCTCAATTCCCTCCAGGGCGATCCAGTATCCTTTCTTGCCCAGCGGGTACCCGGGCTGGCCCCACAGGATTTTCTGCTGGGGCAGGTCGCTGGACAGCGGCGGCGTCCAGGGGGCGTGCATCATCTTCCGCCCCACAGGCACGCGCCACCGGCCCAGCGGGGTGGAGCCGTCCTTTCCGGTCCCGACGCGGAATCGCCTCACAAAGATCATCCGCTGGGTCTTGGGCTCCTCGAGGTAGACGTCCAGGAAGAACCGGCCCTTGGACACCAGTGCGTGGAAGGGGCCGCGAATCATCTTCAGGGTCTGCCCGGCCCGGATCTTCGCGGCGTCGGGGATGCCGTTGACCAGCAGGATGAGCTGGGCGGGCACGCGCAGCTCCAGATTGCGCTCCACTCGCCCCAGCACGTCCCCGGGCTGGCACTTGTACCAGAACGTGCACGGGTCGCCCTCGATGACCCGCCGGCCGAAGAGCGTGTGCTGGGCCAGTTCCGCCAGCTTGGCCCGGGCAGTTTCCGCCTGCGGATCGCTGAGGCCGCCGGTGTTGAGGGCATCGGCCAGCGCCGCCCGGGCTGCCAGGAGATCGTCATCCCCGAACACTTTCAGGCCTTGGTTGAGCTTCGCCGTGGCTGCGGCTCGCTCCGCCTCGCCAACCGGCCTGTCCGCCTGCTCAGGCACGCGCGGCGCGGCTGCGTGCCCGGCCGGCTGGTTGAAATGCCCTCCTCGCGCGGGCCGGACCGTCCCGTGTAGCGCCTCGTGCCGATAACCAGCAGCACGACTACGGCGATGGCGATAACGGCGATAATCAGGCGGGATTGACCGGTGGTCATGAACCTACCTCGCGACTTCCGTGTTTTCCGCGGCCTCACCCGGCCGGGAAAGGCGCAGTACCTCTTCATCCGTGACAAGTATGTGGACCGGCACGTCGTTTCTCTGCACCGGCAATTCGTCCACCAGCTGTTCGCGAAAGGCGATGCCAACGGCCGCGCCCTGGAACCCCGGCGTGGCCAGGAAGCGGTCGTAGAAACCGGCCCCACGCCCCAGGCGGTTGCCCTGGCGGTCGAAGGCCAGGGCCGGGCAGACCACCAGGTCCAGCATCTGGACGGGGATGGGCTCGCCGCCGGCCGGCTCGCGCAGGTTGCCTTTGGTGGTGACCAGCCCGGCCTCCAGGGAGCGGATCTCGATGGGCAGCATGTGCCGCAGGTCCCAGGAGAGCTTGGGAGCGGTGATGGTCTTCTGCTCCTGCCAGCCGCGAAGCGCCAGCGGCGTCACGTCCACCTCGCCGGGCATGGGCAGATAGATCATCACCACGCTGGCCTGCCGGAACTCCGGCAGCCCCTGGAGGCGCTTGCAGGCGGCCATGCTCTTGGCGTGAGCCACCGCCGGGTCCAGCCCTGCCAGCTTTCTGCGGATATGCTTTCGCAGACTTTCTTTCACGCGGATATGAAAAGCTCACTCGGCGGACCGGGTCAAGCGCAAAACTCATTCGCCGGCCGGTGCGCCCGAGGTGAGGCGGGCACTTTCCTGCCCTTGGCTTGCCGAGTCGCCGAGACGCCTGCCCGCGGCGTCTACTGCTTGTCCTTGCCGGCCTGCAGCTTCCTCACCCATTCCAGGTAGGCGGCGATGTGCTTTTCGTAGCCGCGATCGGTGGGGCTGTAGTAGGTCTTGTCCACGCCGAGGTAGTCCTGGTCGGGGGAGACCCCGCCGGCGTAATTGTGGCTGTACTGGTAGCCCTCCGAGTACCCGTACAGCTTCTTCATCTTCGGGTGCGGGGCGTTGCGGAGGTGCTTGGGCACGGGGACAGTGCGGCTTTCCTTGACGTCGGCCACGGCCGACCAAATGGCCGTGGCCGAGGCGTTGGACTTCGGCGCGCAGGCCATGTAAATCGCCGCCTGCGCCAGCGTGAGCTGGCATTCCGGCAGGCCGATCCTCTCGGTGATGTCGAAGGCGGCCGCCGCCACGGAGATGGCCCTGGGGTCGGCGTTGCCGATGTCCTCGCTGGCCAGGATGGCGATCCGCCGGGCGATGAAGCGCGGGTCCTCCCCGGCCACGATCATCTTCGCCAGCCAGTAGACCGTCGCGTCGGGATCGCTGCCGCGCATCGACTTGATCAGCGCGCTGGCCGCGTCGTAGTGCTCGTCGCCGGCCCGGTCGTACTGCACCGCCTTCTGCTGGATGGACTCCTGGGCCGCGGTGAGGTCGAAAGCGATCTGGCCCTTGCCGGCCTGCTGGAGCTGGCTGAGCACGCCGACCTCCAGGGCCGTCAGCGCCCGGCGGGCGTCGCCGTCGCAGATGGTGGCGATGTGGTCCAGGGCCTGCTGGGCGGCCCGGACGCGATATTCACCCAGCCCGCGATGCTTGTCGGCCAGCGCCCGCTTCAGCAGCGTCTTGACGTCCTCTTGGCCCAGGGCGTTGAAGCGGAAGATGGTCGATCGGCTCAGCAGGGGGGAGTTGATGGTGAAGAAGGGGTTCTCGGTGGTGGCCCCGATGAGGATGACCACGCCGGATTCAACGTCCGAAAGCAGCACGTCCTGCTGGGCCCGGTTGAAGCGGTGCAGCTCGTCAATGAAGATCACCGTTCGCCTGCCGCCGGAGGCCAGCGCCGCCCGGGCCTGCTGCCCGATCTCCCGCACCTGCGCTACCGAGGCGCTGGCGGCGTCCAGGCGGTGAAAGATGCAGTCGCACTGCCGGGCGATGACCAGGGCCAGGGTGGTCTTGCCCGTCCCCGGCGGGCCGTGGAAGATCAGGCTGGTCAGGCGGTTGGCCGCCAGCATCCGCCGCAGCAGCTTGCCCGGGCCCAGGAACTCATCCTGCCCGACGATCTCGTCGATGCTCCTGGGCCGCATCCGCACCGCCAGCGGCGCCCTGCGGAGGATGGCTTCGTCCTCGGATTCCCTGAACAGGTCCATGGCCACACCGCCCCCGGCCGGCACCCTGTCCATGATAGCGGAACTTCGCTGCAGGCACCACGGGCTGGACCGGCGGCCCGGCCCGGGAGCAGACGGGCGCCGCCTCTTTCAGTTCCCGGCGACGGCCTTGGGCTGCGGCGAACGCAGTTGAGCAGCGGCCTCGGCGGCGGCGTCGAAGAGTTTTGCCCTGCGAGCCTCCCAGCCCGAGTACGGCCAGGAGATGCACGATTCGGCGGCCAGGGCTTGGGTCCTGTGCCAGCGGGTCCGTTCGTCCAGCAGGTCCTGGCATTTCCCGGCCAATTGCTCGCCCAGCCCAGGCGGCTTTTCCAGCAGGAGCTTTTCCACGAAGATGCGGGCCTCGCACTCCTGGATGTTCTCGCGCATCATCTGGTAGCGGACGGTGGGGACGGGGCCGTCGGGTCCGGGG
>LJUF01000312.1 GCA_001303665.1 Phycisphaerae bacterium SM23_33
TGACAAGGGCATCCTTTATCTGCACCACAAGGGGCCCGGAGGCCCCAGGAGGCTGAAGCTGGACAGGTGGAAACTCCAGAACTTCCGCGAGCTTGTGCGGCTGCTGGAAACGAAGGTGCCCCGGGGCCGGGGGGATTGATCTCTCCGCGGGGGACGCCGCACGTGAAACATCGCGGTCAGCCCCGGGCGGACAAGACGTGCCTGATCAGCATGAGCCTCTCTCGCCAGCGCTTCAGCAGGCTGCCCCCGTCAACCAACAGCATGGTGCACCAGAACCAATCGGCCACCGCCCGCGGAAAGCCCCCCGCACCTATCGGCTTCGCCGGGATGCGAAAGACCAGTTCCGGATGTTTGAGGCCCCACTCGATGAAGCGGCTGGTCTCGGCCAGCATACGCCTGCGGTACTCATGCCAGGATTCATGCAGCGAAGGGCTCACGCCATGGCCTCTGGATCGTCTCGGTTCAGTTTGAGTCGGTGCGCCTTGCCAGATTATTATAACGCAATGCAGCCCCGGGGTGGGGCCAGAGCCGCCCCGGCCAGCGATTTTGACTTGAACCCATGCCGCAGACGAATACACTCTTGCTTTCGGGAGTTGGCCTTCGTCGAGGCGCCGCTAGCTCAGTTGGCAGAGCAGCTGACTCTTAATCAGCGGGTCCTAGGTTCGAGTCCTAGGCGGCGCATTGGGGGGGGGAGTTTGCCGCCATGCCGCCGGTCAGACCCGTTGGGAGACGGTGAGCCTTTCCGTCCGCCAGCCGGCACGCCAGCAAGGCCGTAAGCGGCTTCCACATCGGGGCCGAATGAAGCAAGGACGCCCCTCCCAAACGGTTAAGGCCACGCCCGAGTTGCCTGCCCGCCGGCTGTAATCTATAGTCCCTATAGCAGAAGGTAAGCCAGGCGGAAAAGGGCAAACCAGTCGCGAGGCTGGGACGCAAAGCGTTGAGTCCGATGCGGATTGTCGCGCTGCCCGCGTGCGAGGTCTTACACGTCCACATTGCCTCAGCGATGGTCCCACTCGACGGCCCTCTTGGCGCCTGACTTTGCCCGGAGACGTACCATGGGGCTGAGGATTATGAAACAGAAAAGCCTGCCCATCGGTGTGGACCTGGGAACCAGCCATCTCAAAATGGCCCAGCTTCGGAGGTCCGACAGCGGCCTCGAGCTGCTGGCCGCAGGCTCGACCGAGATCCCGTATGAAGTCCGCAGTGACCTCACCCGGCGACTGGACTTCCTGTCCAGGAAGATTCGCAGCATCCTCAGGTCCGACGGCTTCAGGGGCCGACAGGCCGTTCTGTCCCTGCCGGCGGCCGCTATCTTTCTCCAGCCGGTCAAGGTGCCCATCGGCCGCACGAGTGAGATCGACGAGGCCGTGAGGAACGAGCTGGTGGGCAAACTGCCTTACCCCATGGAACAGGCAGTCACTCGACACATCCTCGCCGGCATCGTCTACGTTGACGGCAAGGAGATGCAGGAGCGCATCGTGGTGGCCATATCCCGACCTGAGCTGCTGGCTCACCTCTCCATGGCCCGCGGCGCCGGCTTGGACGTGGTGGGGGTCAACATCGAGGCCTGCGCGATCGTGGAATGCTTCGCCCGACTGTTCCGCCGGGAGGCGGAGCAGGCCAGCAAGACGCTGTTCATCGACATCGGCTCGGCCAGCACCCAGGTGGTGCTGACGCACGGCCCGAAGCTGGTCTTCGCCCGCAACTTGGCGGTGGGCGGGCAGACGCAGGACCAGGCAGTGGCCGAGGCCCTGCACATACCGGTCGAGCAGGCCCACCTCATCGGGCTGAAGCTGCTCCATGGCCAGAAGGATCCGGCGGCGGAGGACGAGCTGTTCCGTTTGCTCAATGCCAAGATTGCCGAAATCGCCGACGAGATAACCCACTGTCTGCGCTACTGCGAATCCTCGTTCAGGCACCATGCCATCGACCGCGTGATTTTCGTGGGCGGGCAGGCACACAACCGGCGGCTGTGTCAATCCATAGCCGAACGCCTGAATCTGCCCGCACAGATCGGCGACCCGATGGCCGGCGTGAAGCGGGCGAAGGATGCCCGCGGGCCTATCGGGCTGGACGAGCGGAGGCCCCAGCCTTCATGGGCAGTGGCCGTTGGGTTGAGTCTGGGCGCGGTGCTGGCGGCCTGAGGATGCGTGGTGCCGGGTGCCTCGCCTGGCGCCCGCAGGCACCAGGGAGAAGAACAAGACAACAGGGCCGCCAGCCGGCTGAGCTGAATGGCGGCGTTAGGGTCACGGTGGGGCAAGGCTGTCGAAACAGCCTGCGGAGATGAGTGAGCGATGCAGACACTGGCAATCGTCAACGAGAAGGGCGGAACAGGCAAAACCACCACGACGGTGAACCTGTCGGCGGCCCTGGGAGAACTGGGGCGGAAAGTCCTACTGGTCGATCTGGATGGCCAGGCGGCGTCTTCACGCTGGCTCGGGGTGGAAGAAGATACCAGCTTCGCCGACGCGCTCTGGTCCGGCGACGGGTTCCGCCCCGTCCCGGAGGTGATGCCCGGCGTCTCGCTGGCGCCCGGCAGCGGCAAGCTCGACTCGGTGGCTCACGACCTCAGGCCGACGCAGGGAGGCCAGCTGCGCAAGCTGCTTTCGCAGCACAGCGGCTTCGACTACATCGTGATCGACTGCCCGCCCAGCCTGGGCAACCGATTGATCGGCAATGCCCTACTGGCCGCCACGCACGCCATCGTGCCCGTGGAGACCTCCATCCTGGCCTTGGACGGCCTCAGGATCCTGCTGACGACCTTCGAGGACATCCGCGAAGGCTTCGGGCACCAGATCATCTTATCCGGCGTGCTGGCCTGCCGGTACGACGCCAGAACCAGGCTGAGTCGCATGGTGCTGGCCGAGCTGAAGCGAGCCCTGCCCGGCAAGGTCTTCCAGACGGTGATCCGCGAGAACGTCCGCCTGCGCGAATGCCCGGCCACCCGGCAGAGCATCCTGACCTACGCTCCCAACAGCCACGGCGCGGCTGATTACAGATGCCTGGCCCGCGAATTCCTGGGCGAGCCAATCGTAGGATACGAGCCGCCGGTCGCAGCCGACCACGACGTGGCGGAGGAGCTGACCCAGGAAGAAAGGCTTGCCGTTGCCGAGATGCGGCAGCATTTGGCGCCCATGTGGCGCCAATTCGGCACGCCGGGACGGGCTGGCGATTCACCGCAGACTGAGGCCATCGGCGAGCCCAGCCAGGAAGCGTTGGTCGCGTTCCCAAGCGCCGGCGCCCCCCGGCCTGTGGACACCTCTCCCCAGCCGATGTGGGAAGGCGAGCAGGCGGAAAGGCGCGAGCCGGCCGGAGAGCCGGCCCCGGCGGAGCCGGAGTTCATGGCCCCCGAAGGGCCGTCCGCAGAAGAGCATCGCGTGGAACAAGACCCGTGGACCGCCGCCGAGACACTGGCCGGCGGCAGCGCAGGTGCGGCCGGGGAGCAGACCACGGGCGTTGGACCGGCCGAGCTTGAAGCTGCTGCTGCGGCCGAGCCCAAGCGGGAATCCCAGGAAGGCTGGGCAATCGGTCCGCTGGCGTCCCCGAACCGGAAGTGCCGCCTTCGGAGCTGTCTGCCGAAACAGAATCGGAAGAGGAATGGACATGGCAGGACGCCTCCGATGGCGACGAGCCGCGACTGGGGGACATCCTCGACTCGGCCGCCGAGGAGGAACCCACGGCCGACGAACTGGCCGAGGAAGAGGATCACGCCTGGGATGTCGCCTCCGTCGTGGTCCGGAGTGAGGCCACCGTACAGTCAATCCAGGAAGCTGCGCCGAAAGCGCCAGAAGACCCCGTCCCGGATGCGGCCGGTGAACATGAAGACTATCCTGCCCTGCGAGCCATGTTGCGAGCAATGGCAGGCGAAAATCAACTGTCGAAGGCGGACCGTTCGTAGGCAGGGGCGTCGCCGGAGGGCGATGAGTGGATCCGAGTGGCAAAATCTCAGGCCCCGGGCCGTCCCGCCGGGACCGGCGTCTCGGACGACTGCCCATTTGCATCGGGAGAGGCGGTTTTAGGTCTTGAATCCTGAGAATTCAGCTTGCGTCGGGGAGGAGTCGGAGCGGGTCATGAAGGAGAAAAAGACTGACCTGGCGGCAGGGCGGCTGGGCAGTCCCCGTCTGGCGCCGCAGACGGCTACCGACAAGGCGTGGAAGGAGAACACCAACTACGGTGTGCGCCGGCTCGGCATCACCTCTGACGCGGCGGCGGAATCTCCTGAAGAGGCCCAGCCGCAGCCATCAGCCCCGGCCTCACAGACCTTCGCGTCACCGGCCGACACTGCCTGGCAGCCGGAGGTCGGCCCGAACACGCCGTCCAGCAGCCTCGACCTACCCCAGTCCGTGGCGGCGGCATTGCCGAATCGCGGCAAGTTCGTCCTGCTGGCTGCGAGCGCGCTGGGTGGGATGCTGACCGTGGGGCTTGTTCTTCTGGCCTTGTGGCGCTTTGGCGGCGGCGGGACTCCCCAGATGGCCTCGGCCAGCGAGGGCAGCTCCGACGCGTCCCGGAATCTTGCCGGCAAAGTCCCGCTCGCTCCGCAAGCCGGAGCCGACACCCCCTCCGCCCCTGGCTCTCAGGCCGACACCGCGCCAGCCCGCCTCGCCAGCAGACAGCCCGGCCCGGCGTTCGACAGCCGCCCGCAGGACGCGGCGAGGCCCGGGCAAGAGTCCTGGCCGGCCGAAAAGCTGGACTGGGCCGCCCTATCCGCATCACCTGAGCCGACACAGGAGCCGGCCTGGCTGGCAGAGGCACATCCGGCACCGCTGCTGCCGCCAGAAGCGGCAGCTTCGGCTTGGGTCCCCGGCGAGATGCCCGCGCCTGGGTCCGGCCAGCCGCCCCAAACAGCCGCACTCCCGGCGCCAAAGGCACGCCCCGCAGGTCCCACCACCGCCCCGGCCCAGACGACCAGCCAGCCCAGCCTGGGCCAGCCTCGCCACGCCGTCCCGCCGAAACCAGGCGGCAAGAAGCGGGCAAGTGGCTGGGAGGTCTCCCCCGCCGGAATCCAGGTCAGCTGCATCATGCGCGGGCCCAGCGGCCCGGTCGCCATCATCAACAACAGGCTCTTGGGCGTGGGCAAGACCATCGACAAAGCCAAGATCGTGCGCATCGAGGAGTTCGGAGTCGAGATCGAACTTGAAGGCCGGCGCTTCCTGATCGGGGTCTCGTCCCCGGGTTCTTCGGCCCCACCGCAACTGGAGCCGGCCGAAGACAAGCCTGCTCCCACTACCGCACCCGCGGACGCGGAGAAAGAAAAACCCTGACCGCTGGCGGCCTTCCGCTCGCCGCCCGGTCCCTCGGGGCTGATTCACCGGAGGCGCCAAAACAACCTTTAGAACGTGACTCCGCTCGGCCTCCCCCCCGCCGGGAGGCATCAACGCCCTGCCCGCGGGCGTACCCGCCCGCGGGCAGGTTTTCTTGTCCGGGCCTTGTGCGCGAACTGCCCCCCGCGCCCGGACTATGTCCCGCCGCCGGCGACCGCCCGCGCCCCAGCAGTTCAATCGTCAATCGGCAATCCGCAATCCGCAATCGGGGTCCCCGGTGGCTGCACGCGCTCCCCTGCGGGTCGCGGTTAAACGGCCCGAGTTGGGTTCATGTTGCGGAGGGGTCTCGTCCCTCATGCCGCGTCCCTCATGCCTCGCCCCGTGGCCGGTCGCTGCTGCCTGCCCTGCGGCCCCCGGCAGCGCAGCCGCGGGCAGTTGTCCACGGCCCCCCGGGCCGCCACGTCGGCGCCTTCATCGGGTCCCGGATTGACGCGCAAGGGGAGCCAGCCCTGCCGCAAATAAACTATTCTTTCAAGTTAGTGCACTTTAGCCACTTTTTAGGTCTGTTCGGGCTGACACAAAAACAGCCGACCACCCGATGTCATTGTTGTCCAGACAAAACGTCGGGAGGTCGGCATGGATG
>LJUF01000045.1 GCA_001303665.1 Phycisphaerae bacterium SM23_33
CGGCCGCATCTTTGGGGTCGACTCCCTCCAGGCCGTCGCTCACCTGCCGCTTGCCCACCCGCCAGGTCTTCTTCAGGTCCGCCGACAGGTAGCCGGTGACGGCGGTCTCGGGCAGCACGACGATCTTCGCCCCGGCGTGGTCGGCTCGGCGGACCAGGGCGGCGAGTCTGGTGCGATTGCCCGCCGGGTCGCCGAACTTGCTGTAACACTGGATGGCCGCGACGAGGACCGTATCGGCCGGGCGGTCATCGAGCCTGAGCGTCCGCAGCAGCCGCCCGCTTTGCAGCTCCCAAAGGCGGATGATGCCGCGGGTGTCGCCCGCAGCCAGCGCCTTGCCGTCGGGGCTGAAGCAGACGGCCCCGCCGCCGGCGGGGAAATGCCGCAGGCGCTGCCCGTCGTACAGATTGACCGAGACCTTCCCGCGCGCGCTGAAGGCCAGGCTGCGGGCGTCGGGCGAAAAGGCCACGCCATCGTAAAGTCGGCGGCGCCGCCACGGCTCGGCCTCGGCCTTCTCGCAGGCGAACGAGTAGGCCCAGCCCTTGCGCGGGAGGCGGCCCATGACCGTTACCGCCCGCGCGTCCCAGGTGATCAGCCCACCCTCGTAGGTCTTCAGGCGCTCAAGTGCGTATGCATCCGGTCGGCTGGAGCTGCGGGCGTACCGCCAGGACACGGCCCAGCCCTCCGCTCGCCCGGGCGAAGGCGGGAAGGCGGCGAGCAGGACGTCGCCCTGCGACAAGGCCATCTTTGGCCGCGGCAGGCCCCAGCGACCAGGCGGCTGGACGTCCCGCTTCACCTTGTCCAGGATCTCGGGCGGCTCGTCCTTTCGGGTATGCCAGGCCAGCAGCCCCCCCGCCGCCGTCATCGCCAGCAGGCGGTCGCCGTTGAGGTTGAACGTCGCGGCCAGGACGGAGCTCTGGTCGTCCTTGGGCGGCTTCAGCCCGCGGGCGGGCAAGTCGGCCCCCGGCTTCCACAGCGCCAGACGGGCCGGAGCCGACAGCCGCCCAGGCTTGCCGGATCGCTCGTAAAACCCCATGGCCATGGTCGCCCCGTCGGGATGGAAGGTGACGGGGGCACAGGTGTCCGGGATGATGAGGCGCTGGCCTGTTTCCAGGTTCCATTGGGCGGTCCAGCACTGCCAGTCCGTGCCGGGGCGGTTCATCGCCAGCACGTAGTAGCTGGCCACGAGCCGCCGGCCGTCCGGGCTGAACGTGATGGACGTGACCTGGGGGAGGTGGTGCTCGCGGTCGTGTGGCGAGGCCCCCGGCCCCGCCCCCGGGAGCCCTTCCGCCCCTGTCGGCCTGCCCGCACCTCCGGCGGCCGCAAACAGCAGCAACGCCCACGCCCCTTGCAGGAACGCCGCGGTCCTCATCATGGGCTCTCCCCGCGCATTGACTGTCGCCCGGGCGCTCGTCGTCGCGTCCGGGCATGCCGAAAGACCTCTGTGCAGCTCATCAGCCACCGGGGCGCCAGGCGACGCAGTGCGCGGCAAAGTGCTTCAAGGCGCCGCTCTTGATGATGACGGCCTCCGGGCGCAGCACGGTCGCATACATGGTCACCAGCGAAATGACGTCCAGCAGCGACCGGTAACCGGACAGGCCGGACATGTCGATGTAGACCTTGCTGAAATCCTCGCCCAGGGCCAGCGCCGCCCGGACGTCGAAGGCGTCCAGAACCTCAAACCGAATGCCCGGGTGCGTCCGCCTGGCGCGCTCGATGCATTCGAGGCTGATGTCGGTGCCGATAACCCGCTTGCAGCGTTCGGCGATCAGGACGGTCGTCGTGCCCCATTCGCAGCCGATCTCCAGAACCACGTCTTCGGCGCGGACCCATTCCGGGATCGTGGCGCGGTACTCCTTCACGCCGCGGGTGGCCACGAACCTGGTCTTCAGCCTGAACTGCTTCTCGTTCGCCATGGACGTGCGTCTTTGTGGCCAGGCAGGCGGGCCTGCGGGCCCCCGGCCCTTACACCGCCTCGATGGTCGAGGGCGGCTTGCGGGTCACGCTATAGGTGACGCTGACGACACCGGGCACCTCGGTGGTGATCCTGGCGGCCAGCTTCTGCAATACCTCGAACGGCAGCTCCGTCGGCGAGCCGGTCACCGCGTCGGTGCTGTCCCAGCAGCGGACCTCGATCTGATAGCCGTAGTCCCGCTTGCCGTCGCGCACGCCGGTGACCTTGTCCTCGTGCAGTATGGCCAGGTACTGGAACGCCCCGCTGTTGGCCAGCTCTTCCTCGACGATCTTCGTGGCCGCGCGGACCAAGCCGACCCGCGGCGGCGTCACCTCGCCGATGACCCGGGCGCACAAGGCTGGGCCGGGGAACGGCGGTCGGGCGTAGATTTCCTTCGGCAGCCCCAGGGCCTTGGCCACCACCCGCACCGCCGGCTTGCGCAGCTGGATGATCGGCTCGATGACCTCGTAGCCGAAGGCTTTCTGCGTGTCGATGCCGAGCTGGGCCAGGATGTTGTGCTGCCGCTTGACGCCGGCGACGGTCTCCTCCACATCGGTGTAATTCGTGCCCTGGAGCAGGCAGGTCGCGCCGCTGTCCTTTACGAGCTTGCCGAAGACGTCCTTGTAGAAGGTCTGGGTAATGGCCTGGCGCTTCTGTTCGGGGTCGGTCAGGCCTTTCAGGGCGGCGAAGAACTGCCGCTTGGCGTCGACGATCTCCACGGGCACGCCGAGGTCGGCGAAGATCCGGCCCACGCCCTGCGGCTCGCCCTCGCGCATCAGGCCGTTCTCAATGAAATACGTCTTCAGCCGCCGCCCCAGGGCCTTGTGCCCCAGCATGGTGACGACGGCCGAATCCACGCCGCCCGACAGGGCGTTGACGGCCAGGCCGTCGCCGGCCCGCCGGGCGACCTGGCCGGTCTTCTCCTCGATGAACGCCGCGACATCCAGCCGGTCTTCCGGGATCTCCACAATCTCCATGCTGCCAACTCTCCTTATGGGTGATCCTATCGGTAACACATACAGCCTGTCCACGGGTGTCTGGACTGAAGGCAGCGGCTGCGTATGTGGAGCTGTCCTCCGGGCCGAAAGAGGCCCCGCCTCCGGGCCCGAAGCGCCCACGTCTCTTGGCTTGCCAGGCCACGGCATTCTGGCAGGGCCGGCACGCTTGTCAAGGCACAAATCCAGCCGGCCCGCAAGAGCCAGCCAACAGGCCGCCACAGTCAAAGCGAGCTTCAAGACAACAATGACTTCGGCCGTCTGGAACGGACGGACCCGACGACCGGGCCTGTCGAGCAATTCTGCCGGACCCGTCGGCCGGAACAACATGCCCGATGAAAAATCGATTTCCGGGCTTGCAAGCTCGGCTGCCGGCCGTTATGCTCGGGACGGCTGAGTAAAGGGACTTCCACTCTCGTCGGTGCATTTCCTCGGAGCATGGACTGTGAAAGAACAGGACAAGCGACCGTCTCCGCCCGCGGCAGAGGTTGCGGCCCTTTCTCAGCGGCCCGGGGGACACGGGCTCCCTCCGCCGGCCAGCGACGAGCAGGAAAGACCCGCTTCCGCCTGGAGCCTCAGCCGGCCCCTGATGATCTCCCTGGCGATCGTGATCGTTCTGTACATCCCCAGCCGATATAACCAGGACTTCGTCCGCAAGCACTACCTGCTCTTTCACAGTCTGGCCGAGCTGTTCAGCATCGTCGTCGCCTGGAGCATCTTCGCGCTGGTTTGGCACTCGCGCCAGCGCCTGGACAACAGCTATCTGGTGCTGCTGGGCGTGGCCTACCTGTTCGTGGGGACGCTGGACCTGATTCACACGCTGGCCTATCCGGGCATGGGCGTGTTCGCGGCCGGTGACACGAACCTGGCGGCCCAGTTGTGGGTGGCCGCCCGGTACCTCGAAAGCCTCTCGCTGCTGGTCGCGCCCCTGCTGTTTGGGCGAAGGCTCCGCCTGGCCGTCCCGCTGGTGGCCTACGGGGCAGTCAGCTGCCTGCTGCTGCTTTGCATCTTCCAGTGGCAGGTCTTCCCCACTTGCTTTGTGGACCGTCCCCTGCCGGGGCAAGAAGCCGGATTGACCGGCTTCAAGATCGGCAGCGAGTACGCCATCTGCCTGATCCTTGCCGCCGCCGCCGTGCTGCTGTTGAAAAACCGCAGGCGCTTCGACCGGCAGGTGGTGCCGATGCTCGCCTGGTCCATCGTCATCACCGTCGCTGCGGAACTGGCCTTTACCCTGTACAAGGGGCCGTACGGCCCGGCCAACCTGATCGGGCACTTCTTCAAGATCGTCTCCTTCTATTTCATCTACCGGGCCATCATCCAGACCGGCCTGGTCAAGCCGCAGGTCATCCTCTACCGAAACCTCAAGCGCAGCCAGGAGGCCTTGCAGAACTCCCGCGACGAGCTGGAGCAGCGCGTCCGGGAACGCACCGCCGAACTGACCCAGGCCAACCTGGCCCTTCAGCAAGAGATCAGCGAGCGCCAGCAGGCCGAGGAAGCGCTGCGGGAACAGTCCGGGGTCCTGGAGGCCTTCTTCAAGCACACGATCGCCCCTCTGGTGTTTCTGGACAAGGAATTCAACTTCGTTCGGGTCAACGAAGCCTACGCCAAGGCCTGCCAGCGCGACGTTTCGGAATTCCCCGGGCATAATCACTTCGAGTTCTATCCTTCGGAGGCCAAGGCGATCTTCGAAGAGGTCGTCCGCACCAAGGCTCCGTACCACGCCGTGGCCAAGCCGTTCTGCTTCCCGGACCATCCTGAATGGGGCGTGACATACTGGGACTGGTTCCTTGTGCCCATTCTGGACGGGGCGGGGGAAGTGGAGTTTCTGGTCTTCTCTCTCGAAGACGTCACCCAGCGCAAGCGCGCCCAGGACGAGGTGGAATCGGAGCGGCAGCGGTTGTATTCCGTGCTGAACGTGCTGCCCGGGTACGTTGCCATCGTGACCGCCGACCATGCCATCCGTTTCGCCAACCACAGGTTCCTGAATCTGTTCGGCGAGCCGGGCGAAAACCCCTGCTATGTGGTTCAGCGCCGGCGCAGCAAGCCCTGTGAGAACTGCCCCGTTCTGGAAATCCTTGACAGCAGGCGTCCCCAGGAATGGGAATGGACCGACCCCGACGCCCGGACCTATCGTGTTTGGGGATATCCGTTCCCCAATCCCGACGGCACGCTGGGCGTGCTCCAGTTGGGCATTGATATCACCGAACGAAAGGAGCTGGAGCAGGAGGTCCTGGAGATCAGCGAGATCGAGCGGCAGCGAATCGGGCACGACCTGCACGACACCGTGGGGCAGAACCTCACCGGGGCCGCGTTCCTCAGCAGGGTGCTGGGGGACCGGCTGGCCGAAAGGCAGGCCCCGGAAGCCGCCCAGGCGGCGAAGATCGAGGAGCTGCTCAACCGGGCCATCGTCCAGACGCGCTCCGTCGCAAGAGGCCTGTCTCCCGTGCGCATGGACGCCGACGGCCTGGTGCCCGCCATTATGGAGATGGCGTCCTCCATAGAGAAGGTGTACGGGATCCGCTGCACCGTGGATTATAGCGAGTCCGTGTCTCCGACAGACAACGTGGTGGCGACCCATCTCTACCGGATCATCCAGGAGGCCGTGAACAATGCCATGAAGCACGGCAAGGCCAAGAACGTCCACATCGCCCTCCGGGGCGACGACCACAAGATCCGGCTTACGATTCAGGACGACGGCGTGGGGATGCCCCAGGACGTCGATGAAAGCAAGGGCATAGGGCTGCGCATCATGCGCTACCGGGCGGGAATGATCGGAGCATCGCTGCGCGTCGGGGCCCAGCCCGGCGGAGGGACCGTCGTGGAGTGTTCGCTGCGACTGTTGAGACCATGGAAATAGGGCAAGCCCATGGCTGGAAGAAAACCAGGCGACGAGAAAGGGCCCGCCAAGATAGTGATTGTGGACGACCATCCCATCGTCCGTGAGGGACTGGCCGAGCTCATCAACACAAAGCCGGACCTCGCGGTTTGCGGTGAGGCCGACAACGCCGCCGACGCCCTCAGTGTCATTGAAAAGACCCGGCCGGACGTGGCCATCGTGGACCTGGCCCTGAAGGACAGCGACGGTCTGGATCTGATAAAGGACGTGCGTGTCCGGTTCCCCAAGGTGTCCATCCTGGTCCTTTCCATGCGAGACGAAACCTTCTATGCCGAGCGGGTGCTGCGCGCGGGGGCCCAGGGCTACATCACCAAGGAGGAAGCCACCGCCAACGTGATCGAGGGGATTCGAAAGGTGCTCAGCGGGGGCGTGTACATGAGCCAGAACATGGCGGCCAAGATGCTCGGCAGGCTCCTTCCCGGCCGGCGGGACACCGGCTCGACCCCGGTGGAAAGGCTTACCGACCGGGAACTGCAAGTCCTCGAGCTGGTGGGGACCGGCCTGACCACGACCGAGGCCGCCGGGAGGCTGCATCTGAGCGTCAAGACCATCGAGTCCTACCGCGAGCGGATCAAAGAGAAGCTCGGCCTGGACAGCGCCTCCGACCTGCTGAAGTTCGCCATCAAGTGGGTCCACCGCAAGCAAGGCATGATATAAGCTGGACTTAGGCGCAGCCCTGCCGAACTGCCCCACCCGCCCCGGCCGCAGGCCCCCCCCCCAATCCGGGCCTGACAGCGCCGCCCGCCTCTGCGGGGTGTATTCCCGGCTGAAGGTTCCCTCAGATTAACACCTGAGAAACGCATCGGTCACGTAACGTAATGGACCTCCCCGACACGTCTTGCCTTAACATCCCCTACGAGAAAAACGGGGCCGCCACCGATTGATGCTGCCTCCGGCCGCGAGGTAATCTTCAGGCGAGGGGTCGCGGGCATAGGTACCGCGAGAGCGGAGGCAGGGGCGACAGCCGTTTCGTTCGTCCAGACAAACAGACGGAAGTCCGTGAACGATGCGTCGCGGCGGCCGGCAGCCGCGTGCGCGTCCCGGAACACGCGAAGGGGCACCGTCATGAACGTCACTGTCAGGATCGCGCGGAACACGCGGGGCTGGTACCGGGCGTGGTGCCCGGCCCTGCCGGGCTGCATGGTGCACGGCCGGTCGCATCAGGAGGCCGCTGCCAACCTCAGCCGGGCCATTCACGCCTATGTGGTGAATTTGAACGTCGTGCTCCCGCGGGAACTGGAACGGAAGTTCCTCGCTGAGGGGCGGCTGGCCAGTTGAGGCAGCGCGTCCGGCGCAGTGAAAGGAAGGAGACGGCAGATGGCCTCCAGTGTGCCCGGCAACGGCTCCGGGGAAAACCGGTGGCAGGCGCCCAAGGGGCTCGACCAGGAAGAACGCCGACTGTACGAGCAGATCCCCTCCAGGGTGGAATACGTTTATCACCGCTCGTTCTCGTCGCCCTCGGCTGCGGAGAGGCTCTTCGGCCGTCAACGAGAGGAGATCAACGTGCCGCCGTACACCCTCTTCCCGGAAGTGCCCGAAGAGACCGTCCCTAAATCCCTGTTGCGGAACACTCTCAACGCCAAAGACGAGGTGGCCATGTTCCTCAGATACAACTACGCCAAGCACCGGGTGAGCAAGCTTCTGGCCGCCCGCCGGGGGACCCGGGCCCTGAAGCCGGCTCGGGAGATGATCACCTGGTATGGGCGGGTCCTCAGCGTCCGCACCAAGCTGGTGCGGGCGAATCTCGCCCTGGTCCCGGCCATGGCCAAGCGCGCCAGGTTGCCCAACGTCGAGTTCGGCGACTTGATCTCCGAGGGCAACATGGCCGTGCTCAGGAGCATCGAAAAATTCGATGTCTCGCGAGGATTCAAGTTCTCCACGTACGCCTGCCGCTCCATCGTGAAGAGCTTCAACCGCCTGGCCACCAAGGCCCGGCGGTACCGAAAGCATTTCCCCGTCCAGTTCGTCCCGGAACTGGAACGCAGCGATTACGAGCAGCAAAGGCACATAAAGCACCAGGCCGACTCCATCGACACGCTCCGGGAAATCCTGATCCGCAATCACGCCCATCTCGACCAGATCGAGTGGACGGTCATCATGCAGCGCTTTCCGATCATGGCCCAAGGCAAGGGCCGGACGCTGGCCGAGGTGGGCAAGATCGTCGGCCTGACCAACGAACGGGTCCGGCAGATCGAGAAACGGGCCTTCAGCAAGATCCGGGAGGTCTTCCAGAAGAGATACTTCGCTGCCTGAGCCGGCGACCGCCAGCCGGCCGGCGCAACCGCCCGAAGAAGGGATGCCGGCGGCGACGCGTCAGGCGGCGGCTCAATTCCACGACAAGGACGCCACCAGAGGGCCGACCTGCCCGCTGATCTGACGGCAGCCTCCTCAGGGGCCTCACTGCCGGCCCGCCGCGAGAGCCCGCCCGCCGGCGCCCAAGCCCGCTTTGCCCGACGATCCGCGGGCAGATGACCGACGGCCGCATGAAATCGTCACTGGGGGCTGGACAAGACGGCCGGATGGCGTATGATTCTCGGTATCGGTATGCCACAATTAGGCTGGCGGAGACCGTCTCCGCGGCCCTCGGCGGAAGGTCGAAGTCGGGAGTCGCTGAGGCAGCAGCGCCTGCGGGCGTAATTCAGTGGTAGAATGCCAGCTTCCCAAGCTGGACGTCGAGGGTTCGAATCCCTTCGCCCGCTTGCCAAGCCTTCGGGTTGCCCTGACTAGGGATGCAGCTCATGGCCGACGCGTCCACAATTGAGACAGCGGCGCACATGCTGCTCCGGGCCGCGCCTGGGTCCAAGGTCATCCTCTTTGGGTCGCACGCCCGCGGGACGCTCCAGCATGAAAGCGACCTCGACTTCCTCGTGGTGGAGCCAAAGCTCACGGACCGCCACGGCGAGATGGTCCGCCTCCGCCAGGTCCTGCGACCGCTGCGGATCCCGGTCGACGTGCTCGTGGTCAGCGCCGAGGTCTTCGAGCAGTGGCGTGACACCCCGAACACCGTGATTCACGACGCTGCCAGGGAAGGCAAGGTCTATGACGAAGTCGCGTGAGCACGCCCGGCTGCTCCTGGTGAAGGCGGATGAAGACCTCTACGTCCTCGACCGGCTCGCCGGCGACCCTGAATCCCCGGATGCGGTCATAGGCTTCCACGCACAGCAGCCCGTTGAGAAGGCACTCAAGGCAGTTCTTACCGGCCGCGGTATCCGGTACACGCGGACGCACGATCTCGGCGGGCTGATCGATCTGCTGGCCGATCACGGGATCCGCCCGCCGCCGGACTCGGACACGCTGCCGGCCTTGACCCCGTTTGCCGCCGAGTTCCGCTACGGGCAGCTCCCCCCCGAGGACGCCGCGCCTCCCACGCTCGACCGGCAACAGGCCCTGGACAGCGCCCGGCGAACCAGGAAATGGGCCCAAGCCATTGCTTTGGGATAGTCTGCGCGGACAGCGCCCTGGGGAAGCTTCGAGCCTGGCGCCTGGCCGATGATGGAGTGCCACGGCCTGGACGCCGAAGCACAGCGGAGACGCCGCCGGTGCCGCCCGGGCCCTCCTCGGCCAGCGCTCCCTGGCCATCGCCGACACCTACGCCGAGCTGGACCAGGCCGTAGCCATGGACGCGGCGAAGAAGCTGGGATGAATGGCAGGCGGGGCGTCCATCCGTAGGATGCTCGGGTCCAGGTTCACCGCAATAGGCCTCCGAAAGAAACGGTCGCCGCAGCGAATCAGCTCTTGCGATCCGGTCGCCGGTCGGATAACGTAACTACCGACGGGCGATGGCAAATCTCAGCAAGATGCAAACAGGGAAGGCCGGTGCGTGCCCTTCTCTTTTCTTGTGCCGGTCATTCCGGGTTTCCTATCGAAGGACACCTCCTCCGATGTCTCAGCGAGACTTGGCGATCACGGGGCTCAGTTTGCTGCTCGCCCTCTGCGTGCAGCTGGGGTGTGGAGCCGCCGAACCTTATACGCATGCCACTACCCGGCAGAAGCCTCTCCTGGAAAGGCGGGCGGTGCTCCCGGGGCACTGGGGAACCGTTACGGCCCTGGCGTTCACGCCGGACGGAAAGAATCTCATCGCCGGCAGTGGGTACCGTAGCTCGCTGTACCCCCGCGGCGACTTAGTTCTGTGGGACGTCAAGACCGGCCAACGCCAGCAGTACCGCAAACTCTGGGCACGCTACGATGCGTTCGCGATCTCCGCAGACGGCAAGCGATTGATCGCAATGGACAGGTATCACATCGACATCTGGGACCTCGGCAGCTTCACGCGACTGCGCAAGATCGACAAAGGCGGATGGCGAGGCATGTCACTGTCGCCTGACGGCAAGTCTGCGGCCCTGGTCATACTCGAAAGCCTCTACCGGAAGCCTGGGATCGAGATCATCGAACTGGAGACAGGAAAGAAGACCCGGACCCTGAACGGGCGCTACTCCGCCGTTGCCTTCAGTCCCGATGGCAAGACCCTGGCCGCCGGCGAAGACATCCAATTCGCCGGTGACGCGCTGTTGCGCGGGGAGGGCACCGTGTACCTTTGGGACACGACTACTTGGAAAAGGCGGGTCTGGGCTGACCCGCAGAAGCCGAAGGGCGTTTGCCAACGTTCGGCGATGGACGTTCTGCTGTACTCGCCGGATGGGAAACGACTCCTGACCCAGGCCTATCGCAGCCACATCTGGGATGTCGAGAAACAGCAAGTGCAGTGCTCCCGCGCAGCCCCCGCCCGGGCGGCGGCTTTCTCTCCAGGTGGCAAAGCCCTAGCCACCGTCTCCGACAAGCTGTACGTCTGGGATAGTCGGACCGGCGGGCGATTGGCGGAGGCGGCATCGCACAAAGGCGGCATTTGGTCGGTTGCGTTCTCCCCTGATGGGAGGCTTCTGGCTACTGGCGGAAACGACGACAGGGCCGTAGTCCTCTGGGATGTCCGCCTTCCCGTAACGCAACCGGCGACCACTCCTGCGCACCAGTCTCGCTGACTTCCCCTTCCGCTGGGCACCTCGCGGCTCCGAGGGAGCTTCAGAACTGAAGCTACGTGCCTGAGCGACTGGCCTGGCGCGGTCCCCCTTGACGAACCTTCCGGGCCTTCCGGCTGGCTTGTTCGATCGACCGGCGGGGGGACGTTCCACGGAGGTCCACGTCGTGAGCGATGACTTGCCTGGGGCCGCCGGCTACGTCGCTGTCAGGTAGCCGGCCGCGCTCCGAGGCCGCGGCCAAGAAGATCACGTCCACCAGCACGTCGCGCCGCGGTCCGGGCGGCAGGGCGCGGGAGGCGTCGGGGTGGGCTTGGGCCTTGCCGACTTGGTCCGAGCGCCGGCGGCTGTCATGGCGGTGATTTGTGTCGACAGGCCGCGGCGGGCGCGGGATACTGTGCCCGGGCTGAGCCTTGCCCGAGTCAACGCGGCATGGGCGCCGAAACTGCATAGGCTGGCGCCGAGGCCGGTGCCGGAAGGGCATGTCAGGCCGGAGTTTGGGGCGTCGCTCGAGCACCGGCCTGGCACAAACACAGGAAAGAACACGCAGCGATGACGCCACAGGGGTCCGCAGCAGCCGGCAAGTCAGGCGAGGCGGTAGCGGGTGAATCGGCCCGGTCCGCAGCCGCAGCCGGGCTCGACGACCTGCTGGCTGAGCACTGCCGCAGACTCGAGGCGGAGGGTGGGGCGCTCCTCCGCCTGGGCCAGGACGGGCGGGTGGACGTGCTGGCGGTGCATCCCCGGCCTCGGCCGGGCGCCGAGCCGCCGGGCTGGCTTCGGCAGGCGGTGCGGTCGGCGGCGGAGGCGGCCTCCAGCGGGGAGCCGGTGGTGAAGGGGCTTGCCGGCCCGGACGACCTGTATCTAGAGCCGACCGGCAGGCAACTGGTGCTGCTGGGCCTGCCCGGGGGCGGGACGGGGCGTGGAGTGGCGGCGTTCATCAAGCAGACGGGGGACGGCCGCGGGCTGGCGGCCGAGGCCGGCCGCACAAGCCTGGACGTGAGCGTGCTTTCCCTTTACCAGATGCACGTGACGGCCGGCGGCCGGCCGAGCGGCCCGGCGGAGTTGCAGCCGGCGATCGCCACCCTGGCGGCCGTCAACGAGCACGACCGCTTCCTTCCCGCGGCCATGGCCTTCTGCAATGAGCTCGCCGCCCGATGGCAGTGCGACCGCGTCAGCGTGGGCTTTCTGCACGGCCGCTACGTGCAGATCAAGGCCATGAGCCACACCGAGCGCTTCAGCCGCAAGATGAAGCTCGTTCAACTCATCGAGGCGGCCATGGAGGAGTGCCTCGACCAGGACCTGGAGGTCACCTGGCCGGCGGGGGAGGAAGCGGAGTTCGTGAACCGCTCGGGGAGGGAGCTTTCGGAGCAGCACGGCCGACTGGCCGTGCTGAGCCTGCCGCTGCGGCGGGCGGGGCAGGTCGTGGCGGCGGCGACGCTGGAGCGTCCGGCCGACCACCCGTTCAGCCCGGCGGAGATCGAGACGGTGCGGCTGGTCTGCGAGCTGTGCACGCCCAGGCTGGTAAGCCTTGCCCGGCAGGACCGCTGGATCGGCGCCCGGGCGGCGGCGGCTTTTCGGCGCGTACCGGCCGCGATCGTCGGGCCCAAACATACCTGGCTGAAACTGCTGGCCGTGCTGCTGCTGGCGGCGGCGGTCTTCCTCGTCTTCGCCAAGGGAGAGTACCGCATCAGCGCCCCGTTCGTCTTCCAGGCCGAGCGCCAGCAGGTCCTGACGGCCCCGTTCGAAGGCCAGCTCGAGAAGGTGCTGGTGAAGGTCGGCCAGCGGGTCGAAGCCGGGCAGATACTGGCCGAGCTGAGGACGCTGCCGCTCCAGCGCGAGCTCAACCGTGCCGAAGCGGAGCTGTTCGAGCATCGCAAGGAGACCGACGCCGCGCGGGCGGAGAAGAGATGGGCCGAGGCCCAGATGGCGGCGGCCAGGGCCGAGCAGCTCGCCCAGCGGATGGACCTGCTCCGGGAGCGGATTGAGACGGCCAAGATAAAGGCCCTGATCGAGGGCACGGTGGTCCGGGGCGACCTGGAGCGGTTCGTCGGGGCCACCGTTCAGAAGGGCCAAGTATTGATGGAAGTGGCCCCGATCCGGCAGTTGCGGGCGGAGCTTTCGGTGCCGGCCGACCAGATCGCCGACCTGCTGACGGCGATGAAACGCGGGCCGGTCGGCGGGAAGCTCACCGCCACGTCCTATCCGAACCAGCGGATCGCCTTCATCGTCGAGCGGGTGCATCCCATGGCGGAGGAAGAAAACGGGCGGAACGTTTTCAAGGTCCGGGCCGTGCTGGACACGACCGCGTCGTGGATGCGCCCG
>LJUF01000046.1 GCA_001303665.1 Phycisphaerae bacterium SM23_33
TCGCACTCCGATTATACAGTGCGCGCAAAAGCCCTCCTGTTGACGGGAAGTGGAATAAAAAAGGGGCCGCGCCTGCGGGCATGGCCCTTAGCCGCCGGCGAGGCGGCGGCGAATCCCGCGGAACCGCTGCGCCGCATGCCGATGTCGAGGCTTCACCAGCGCGAGGTGCGATGGGTGTGGCACCAGGCCTCCATCACCTCGCTGTCGGTGAACTCTTCCATGACTTTCTTCTCGAGTTCCCAGGCTTCGCCCCGCCGACCGAGATTGCTGCGGATGACCTCTGCCATCGCCAGCATGTAGTGGGGCACGACCCACTTGGCCTGGGGTTTCTTGATCTCCTGCTCGAAGGCGGCGACGACCTGCTCGTAAGCCTCCCTGGGCTTGGCCGCCTCCAGCAGGCGGATCGAGTGCAGGTGCAGGTCGCCCCGGCGGTTCGGGCCCAGGCGGAGATGCCCGCCGGCCTGCCCGGCCCAGGGGCGGAACAGCACGTCGCGGAGGTGGAACGCGTGGCGCTTCCATTGTCCGGTGCCGGCCAGCAGCAGGTCTTCCGTCGGCGCCCCGGAGTGATACCACGTGTTGTAGAGGGCGAAGACCGAATCGGCGCCGCCGTCCAGGTACTCGATCTCCAGGCGAATGTCGTTGTGGGCCTGCCAGGAGGCCGGATCGTCCACGGCGAACCGCACCAGCTGAAGACCATCTGCCGTGTCCGACCGGATGCAGGGCCGGCCCTTCACGTCGACTTCGGGCACGCCCATGCTGCCCTTGTCGTCGGCAACCTGTTTCATGCCCTGGCTGCGGCCCTCCCGGCCGAAGGCGATCCCGGCTTCGCGGACGATCGTGTCCGGATACCTGGCCAGGATCTCCATCTTCCGGCGCCAGGGGCCGAACAGTGCAAGCGGCTTGGAGTGCTCCTGGACGTACTTCTCGTCGGGCACGGAGACGCGGAAGTTCCTGAAATGGTTGTGGGCAACCTCGCTGCCGAGCATGACGAAGACCCGCTGCGGGGCGGGCGGGTCGTCGTGCACCTCGTGGATGGGCACGCCGTCCACCCACAGGCGAAGGATGCCGCCGAGCCGCTCGCACTTGACGTGGTACCACTTGCCATGACGGCCGTTGAAGTCGCTGGTGCCGGTGTACGTGTGCCCCTGCCGAGACCAGTGGCGCCGCTCGAACCCCACGAGCTGTTGGCAGACCTTTGAGTAGCGGAAGCGGCTGCAGCTCGAGACGTGGACGTAGAACGCCGGTATCATGACCGTGTCCGCGGCGGCCTTCATGGCCTCGACCGTGTTGTAGGGGCTCAGGAAGCATTGGATGTGGCCGCCATCCCAGCCGCCCCAGCACACGGCGTCGAACTCCACGACCACGGAATCGCCCGGGTAGTCCTTTTTCGTCACCAGCCGGCTGATCTCGCTGCGGAACGCGGACTCGGCCGGCCAGGCCATGTCGCTCAATTCGTCGTCGTCCATCCGCCAATTGCCGGCGATGACGTTCATGCCTTCCAGCACGTGCTTGTCGAAATCCTCGCCGGGAACCTGAGACTGGAGTTTCTTTCGCACCATGCTGATCAGCTCCTTTTTGAGTTTGCTGCGTGATTCGTGCAGCCTGCGCTTGACGGTGCCCGCCGGCACATTCAGGTATCCGCCGATGTCCTGGCAGGAGTATCCGTTGATGTAGAACAGGACCGTCACCTCGCGGTGCTTCCGAGGGAGGCGGGCTATGGCCTCGGCCACCGTGTCGCGCGCGGGGTTGGCGGCAGGGGCCCGAGCCGGCAGCAGCTCGAGCTCAAAGGCGTTCCCGATGGACCGGCGGACGCGCAGCCAGTCCCGGCAGATATTGCGGGCCATCCGCATGAGCCACGGCCGCAGGGCGCCGCGGTTCCGCAGCGACTCCAGCCGCTTCATCGCGCGGATGAACGTCTCCTGGGCCCGGTCTTCGGCATCGTGGAAGTTGCCCACGACCGAAAGGCACATGGCGTAAACCGCGTCCTTGTGCCGGGACACCAGTTCCTCGAAGGCCTGCCGGTCACCATCCAGGAACCTTTGAATCAGCACCTTGTCGGATGACGCCATAACTCGTATCCGTATCGCGTCTTACAATCGCATGACGCCCGAATTCTTCCATCATAGTGGGCTGGCTCCGATTAATAGACGATTGGCACCCCCCCGCGGGTTCGGCTGCACGGCTTTTTTGAAGGGGCGGGCTACCGCCGGACCGGGTGGCGGAGGATGGTTCGCAGCCGCTGCGGCGGCACGCGGCGCGGGTCGGAAAGGTAAATCTCGTGGTGCAGGCCGTGGAGCTTCAGCCCCTCGGCCTGAGCGAACTCGGCTATCCTGGCCAGCGTGCCGGGCTCGTCTGAGTACGGGCCCACGTGAAGCATCTGGACGCAGCGGCCTTCGGTTATCCTCTCCAGCCGGACCTGCTCGAAGTCCGGCGGCTTGCCTTTTTCGCGCAGGGCCTGTTTGGCGGCGGTCAGGTCGCGCTCGGTGATGACGTCGGGCACGCGGAGCATGAGCTTCCACCGCCATCGTTCCCGCGGGATGCTCATGAAATCACCGCCCTTGTGACCGGCCCACCAGAGGCCCTCCAGGTGGCAGACCTTGTAGTCGCCCTTGCCGGCGAACTTGCGGGTCATTTTGATGGTGAAGGCCACCCCGTACGTCGCCGCCAGCTTCGCCTGGAAGACCTCTCCGGCCGGCCCGCCGGTGCCTTCGATCGTCAGGTACTTCGCCGGGCCGACCTTGACCAGCACGGGCTGCTTCCCGGCGACGTACTCATCCTTGTGCTTCTTGTACAGGTCAAGTTTTTCGGCGGCTGGCACGGCTTGTCCCCTTTTTCCCTCGGCCGGCGGCGCGGGCGCGACGCGGCCTGGCTTTGGGTGCCTGTTTGCGCTTGCTGCGGGCGGCCTTCTTTGCCGTGGCCATTGCGTGGCGCATGTAGCGGCCGCCGCCCTGGAGCAGCATGGTGGTTTGCTTGCTGTTCCAGAAGTGCCCGCGGCCGTCGGGGCCGACGAACTTGTCCAGGGCGTGGAAGGCGCCGTCGGCGGCGGCGAGGAACCTCTCTTGCTCGGCCGGGTCGTCGGCCAGCTCGGCCGCCTGCATCAGCACCTCGCAGATGAGGTACGACCAGGGCCCTTCGTGATGGCCGCCGCGCCGGCTGCGGCAGTGTTCCTCGATGCACCGGGCGTACTTCAGGTAGGAGGCAATGGCCTTTTCGTGGCGGGTGCCTTTCTCGGCCAGCGTTTCGATGAAGCGGCCGAGGCTTTTCAGATACAAGGCCGACTGCCAGCCGGCCTGCGGCTCGCCGGACCGGGCCGTCACGGCCTGGAAGTCCAGGTTGGCGACGATCGTTTCGCACAGCTCCAGATAGTGCCGGTCCCAGGTCATGAGGTGGGCGTCCAGCAGGATCTGGAGGTTGTTGCCGCCGCAGCGGTCGGGCACGCTGATCTGGGCGAACCGGTCGGCGCGGATCTTGAACGACACCAGCTCCACCAGCTCCCAGGCCGCGTCCAGCAGGTGACGGTCGCCGGTGAGCAGGTAGGCCAGCAGGATGCCGCGGTTTCGCAGGTGGCCGGCCTCCGGGTTAGAGCCGCGATGCCAGGGCCAGTCCAGCCGGCCCCACATCTCGTCGGTCGGCGAGCCGCGGTGGGTGCTGCGGCCGGCGTCTACGCCGTGGGAGGTGTGGGTAAAGGTGCCGCCGTTGTAGATGGGGGCCGGGTCGTCGGTGCAGTGGTAGACGTCAATGTCGGCCTCGTGGCGGAGCGCCGCCAGCCCCAGGTCCCACCAGGCCTTGGCTAAGGCGGGGTCAGCTTCGGCGTTGCGCATGGCCTGGAGCAGCTCGCCGAACCCCAGGTCGTACTCGTTGTTGTAATGGCTGACCAGCCCCAGGCCGTGGTAGGGGCCCTGCGTCTGGTCGCGCTCGTTGAAGGCGGGCGTGTCGCCGAAGTGCCGCCAGCCGAGCTCGTCCGCCTGCTCGATGTGAGTGAAGAGGTTCTCCTGTCCGCGGACGGCGGCGGCCACCATGGCCTCGTATTCCTCGAACCGCCGCGGCTGCGCAGGCAGGATCGGATCGAGCGTCTCGGAAGCGGCATAGACATCGGCCGCCGCCCAGGCCACCGGCGGATGGAGACAGGCCGGCATGACCTCCCGGGCCAACGGCATCCGGTCCTTGACCTCCCGGCCACCCTGACGGTGGCGGAAATACAGCCAGAACTCGTGCGTCTTCTGCTCCCCGCCCTGGATCTCGTGCAGGCTTGCCTGGTCGGCAGGCAGGGCTGGCCACAAGCCCAGCCGGATTGCGCCGTCACGGTCAACGCCCAGGGACTTGGGGAAGTTCTGCCAGAATTGCGGCGCGGCCAGCGAGACGGCCCAGCGCATGTCGGCCACGTCCAGCCAGGGTTCCGCCCGCAGGCCGGAACCGATTTCGCGATCGTGATAATAGACGCGGTAGCCGCGGAAGCGCAGCGGGATGTCGTCGTCTCGGTTGACGTGGGTGCGGTGGAACCAGTTGGCCCCGCCGCTGGAATCCTGGTAGAGCCTCAGCTCGCCGGTAAGCGGGATCCGCTCGAGCATCCTGCCGGGCTCGGTGGAGAGGGTGACCCGCCTGTGGCCCTCCGGCAGCCGCAGCGGCAGGACGTATTCGAGGCTCTTCAGCAGCACGGCGCCGCTCTGGCCGAGCAGCCAGCGGCAGCCGTCGTCGGGCCGGCCGGCGGGGCGGGGGTTGCGGACGGTCAGCACGACGCGCAGCAGGGAGGAGCCGGCGAAGGCGTGGATCCGCATGGTGTAGTCCAGCAGCGGGCGGTCGCCCTCGGGAGCCCGCAGGTCGCCGCGGACGGCGACGGTCGCGTGCAGCGGGCCGGCTCGTTCCACTTCCATGCCGGCCAGGCGCCCGAACCGGCTGGCGTGCACGGTGCCATCGGCGTCGGTGGCGAAGATCCCCGCCGCGGGCGAGTCGGGCGCGATGAGGTCGTCGGCGTCGAACCGGCCGTCGCGGTCGGTGTCCAGCCGCACCTGCGACAGGCCGGTGAAGCCGTGCCGGTTGACGTAGAACTTCAGCGGGCCGGTGGCCACCCGGAAAAGCTCCGTGCCCGCTTCCGCCCGGACCGGCTGGGGTAGCTGAGGAACGGGCAGCGACCCGTCGGCCACCATGCAGTACCGCTCGGGGGCGGGGGCCCCGTCGGCGACGGGGCCGGGCGCGGCAAAGAACGACACCAGCACCCACTTGATGCTACCGTCCGACCAGGTGGCCAGGACGTCGAACTGCGCCGGCACGGCCGCCCCGGCCGAATCCAGCAGCCGGAACGCCCCGGCGTCCGCCGCCGCGGATTTCGGCAGCGGCACGCCGGTCCACACCGGCACGCTGGGACAGGCATGCTCGGAAAAGTTGCGGACAGTGATGGGGACGTTCACATTCACCGCGGCCGACGACATCACAGATCCTCCAGACTCCGCCGGTGGGGCGAGGCGGAAAGGCGATATTGTAGCCTGCCAGGGGGATTCCGCCAGCCCCGCCGACCCGCGGGGAGTCACGTCTCGTTGAACCAGACGTCGATGTGACGCTGGGGGTCGTACGGCTTGCCCACAATGTCGGGCCGGCCATGGCCGGTCAGATCGCCCACCTTCGCCTCGTGGGTGGGCACGCCGCGGTGGATGACTACCGGCTCGAACTGCCCCCCGCCGCCGTTGAGGAAGATGATTAGCCGAGAGCCCTCGTAACCTCCCAGGCCCATCTCGGCGACGAAGATGTCCAGCCGGCCGTTGCCGTTGAAGTCGGCCAGTTCCAGGCTGTGGGGGTAAAACAGGTCGTCCGCCAGGACGCGGGGCCGGTACTGCGGCGGACGGCAAATGACAAGTCGCCCGGGGTTGCTCTCGCCCTCTGCCAGGACGATGTCCAGGGTCCCGTCGCCGGTTAGGTCGCCCACGGCCACGCGCGTCTGCGTATAGCCGGTGACGTACGTCCGCAGGCGCTCGGCCCGCCCGGCGGCGTCCACGCGGTAGACGTGGGGGCCCGCGATCAGCTCCAGCCGGCCGTCGCCGTCGAGGTCAGCGATGCGCAGCCCTTCGATCTGGCGGGCCCCCTCGGTCGGCAGCGTGTCATCGATCAGATGGAACTGCTCGCGTGGCCAGGGCTGGGTGCGCGGGTCGTGGCCGAGATCGTAATAGGCGAGCACCCCGCTGCATTGAGCCAGGAACACCAACTCCGGTCGGCCGTCGTTGTCCACGTCTCCGACGGCCTGGTCGTGGTATTTGACGAAGCGATCCTCGATGACCCGCCGCGGCCAAGGGCCGGTGGGGGGCTCGGGGTTCTCGAACCAGTACAACTCGTTGCCGTTGTACTGCTGGCCGGCGACCACGTCGGGGCGACCGGTGCCGGTGAGGTCCACGGCCACGCCCCCGGCCTCCAGCCCGGGCGCCGCGGCCATCTCGTGCCGCGCCCACGAAGGGTTCTCGTACCAGAAGAGGTTGGGCGGGCCGATCTTGCCGCCGATGATGATGTCGTTCCGGCCGCTACCGTTCACGTCGGCGATGAGGGTGATATCGTGCTCCGAGCCCGGCGGGTCGGGATCGATCACCTCGTGACGGAACTTCAATTCCCCGGCTGTCATGCGGAAGCCTCCTTCGACATTTCCATCCAGGATGCGTCTCTGTCGGTGGCGTGTCGCGCGCCCGGCGGTGCCTCAATGCAGGGGCCGCAGACGCAGGGTCAGGAGATTCTCCCTGACGATCGTGTCCGACTGGCTGACGTAGTCATTGAAGTCGCGGGTCGCGCTGAGCCATCGCCCCGACAGGGCGTCGGCGGCGCCGCTGAGGATCTTGAGGCAGGCCTGGACGGCCAGGTCGGCGGGCACGCCGCCGGTGCGGTCGAGGTATTCCTTGAACTGGGGCCGCCACCGCCGTCCCTGGCGGCTGTCGCGGATGAACTCGGTCATCTTCGTCAGCACCGTGCCGGGGGACAGCGTGAAGGTCTTGATGCCGAACTCGCCGGCCTCCCTGGCCAGCGCCTCGGTCAGGCGGACGACCCCGGCCTTGGAGGTGTCATACCCCGTGGTGTACAGGTGCGGCGCATCCACGCCCGCCCCCACCAGGCTGATAACGTAGCCGCGGCGGCGCTCGATCATATCGGCGATCACGGCCCGGGTGACGAGAAAAGTGCCGATCAGGTTCACCGTCACGTCCCGCGCCCAGCGCTGGGCGTCCACCTCCCAGACCGGCCCGAGAGCCGAGAGGCTGCCGGCGTTATTGATCAGGATGTCCACCGGGCCGAACTCCTGCCGCACCTTGCCGGCCATGGCCTGGACCTGACCGTAGTCGGTGATGTCCGTTCGCACGGCCAGCGCCGTCGCCCCGGTGTGCTGGATCCGGTCGGCCGTTTCCCCAAGCTCGCACTCCAGCACGTCCGCCAGGGCCACGCGAGCCCCACGACGGGCCAGGCCCTCGGCGATGGCCTTGCCGATTCCCCGGGCGGCGCCGGTAACCAGCGCCGCGGTGCCGTTCAGTTCCATGTCATCAGTTTCCTTCTTGCCGCATGCCGCTGAAGGCGGCGTGCAGGCGGCGACTCACGGCCCCGCCGCCAGGTAGCCGCCATCGACCGCCAGAACCGCCCCGGTGATGAAGGACGCCTCCTCGGAGGCCAGGAAGGCGACCGCCGCGGCCACCTCCTCCGGTCGGCCGATCCGACCCATGGGATGCCTGCGGGCGGCCTTGGCCAGGGCCTCTGGGTCGTCCAGGATGCCCTGGATGATCGGGGTGGCAATATACCCCGGGCAGACGCAGTTGACGCGAATGTTCTCCTTGGCGTGTGCGATGGCCATGCTGCGGGTGAGGTTGACCACGCCGGCCTTGGCCGCGCAGAAGTTGGCGCCCCAGTTTCCTCGGAGCCCGCCGATGCTGGAAACGTGGACGATTGCGCCCCCGCCGACCTTGCGCATCTCGGGAATGGCGTACTTGCACGCCAGATAGACGCCCTTAAGGTCGAGACCCAGAACGCGGTCCCATTCCTGCTCCGGGATGTCCACGACGGTGCCGCCGGCGCCGACGCCGGCGCTGGTGAAGAGCACGTCGAGCCGGCCGAATGCCTTCGCGGTCTCTGCGACCATGTTTCCGCAATCGGCGGCTCGGGTGACATCGGCCGCGACGAACCGGGCCCGGCGGCCCGCCGCCTCGATCTCCCGGCAGACCTCTTTGCCGGTCCGGTCATTGATATCCGCCACGGCGACGTCGGCGCCCTCGGAAGCCAGTCGCAGCGCGGTGGCCCGGCCCAGGCCCGAAGCGCCGCCGGTGATCAGGGCGGCCCGGCCTTCGAATCTTCCCCTGTCATTCATGTCCTCCTCCGCCGTCAGATGGGATCGTTTTACATTTTGGCGCAATCTCAAAGGCGCTGTTTGGCCCCGTCGCATTGAGGCGCCAATCGCCATCCATCGGGATCGGCGACCCCTTCCGGAGCCGCCGGGCAAAGATCGCATTGTAGCCCGTCACGAGGATTCCGCCAGAGAAGCCGCGGCCTCCGTATCTTCGATGATGCCGCGCGCTTGTTGCCGCGCGGCGGCTATTGTTATTGCTGCTCCACGAAGCGGCGGTAGATGGCCTCGAGGGTGCGGACGTCCGCCATGGCGTCGGCGGAAGGGGAGCGGAACGGCTCGCCGCTGCGCAGGCACTCGACGAAGTGCCGCATCTCCTCCTTGTAAGACCAGCTGCGCCCGCCAGCCGGGAACGTGCTGCTGGTGACCTTCTCTTTCTTGTCGGCCCGGTAGACTTCCACGGTGGCCGGGACGTTCTTCAGCAGCAGGGGAGGGGCCTCGGTCCGGACCCAGCCCTTCTGGAAATAGATCTGGGTGTGCTCCTCCCAGCTGTGGTAGGGCAGGGAGCCCGATTCGATGGTGCAGCGGACGCCGCCGGCCTCCAGGACGACCACCCCGCTGGTTCCGTCGGCTGGGTCCAGCTCCACCGCCTTGACCTTCACGTCGTCGCCGGCGTCCAGGAACCAGCGCAGCAGGTTCACGTTGTGGGTGTACTGTTGGAGGTAGCCGATGTATCCGCGGCGGAAGGGCGGCGGGCACCAGTCCGGCCAGACCTCCGGCGCCGGCGGGTAGGGCTCGTCGGTCCGTTCCACGGGCGCGTCCATGCCGGCGGTCCAGTCGCCGCAGAAGCCGTGGTTCCGGGCGAAGCGGACATCCCCCAGCTGGCCCGAGGCCCGGAAGCGGTCCACCAACTCCTTCACCAGGACGTTGCCGCTGTCGTAGCGCTTCATGTAGGCGATCATGAGCCGCTTTCCGCTGCTGCGCTCGGCGTCGAGGATGCGCTGGGCCTGCTCCACCGTCACGGCCATGGGCTTTTCCATGAAGACGTCCTTGCCGGCGGTCAGCAGGTCGATGGCGATCTCGCCCTGGGCGATGAAGTGGGCGGAGACGGCCGCCGCGTGGATGTCCTTGTCCTCGGCCAGTTCGCGGTGGCCGGGGTAAAGCTTGGGGATGCGGTGGCGGTCCTGCACCAGCTTACCCAACTTGGGCCGCAGCTCGGCGATGGCGGCCAGCTCGCAGCCTTCCAGTGACAGGATGTTGGGGATGTGCACGGCCTGGGCCATGAAGCCGCAGCCCACGTATCCGATTCGGAGCTTGTCCATTTTCTGCTCTCTTTGTGTATGGAGGGAAACCAACGTCACCAGGTCCGGCTGCTCCAAGCGCTCGGCCGACAAAAAGGTACACACTTGGCGGGATTTGGCAAGCCGGTGCCTTGCATCGCGCAAAAGCAGGGCCCCGCGGCGTCTGGCCGCGAGGCCCGGCATATCAGCGAACGTTGCGCCGTCTCGGCCGCGCTGAACGCTCCAAAACTTCTACAAGACCGCTCAGTTGCCCGAGGTGATGTAGTAGCGGCCTTTAGTGCTTTTCTTGTTCGTCAGGCGCATGTTGAGGTTGTATGTGCCGTGTTTCCGGAAATAGTCCGCGCTGGCGTAAGGAACCAGAACGACGTCCTTGACACCTTCCAGTTCCCGAGCCTTGCCGAAGACGTACTTCACGGGCCTCTCGGCTTTGAGGCGCGAGTTCCACCCAGCCGAGCCGGGCCAGAGCACGGCCATCTCATCGAAGCACTTGGCCGCCCGGGCTTCCCAGTAGGCCTTGGTGACGGCTTCGGGCGTTCCCGGCCAGTCCTTTCGCGCGTCAATGATCTTGACGGCCTTGGCGAACTCCCGTTGAAACGGGGTCCGGGTGTCGGCCAGCAACTCGGCGGTGATGCGGCTGGCGTCGAACAGCCCGTCCGGGACCTCCCGCGTGTCGTCCACGAAGCAGACCGTCACGTATTCTTCGCTGGAGACCTCCTGGCCGGCCTGCGAGAAGTACAGGCTGCGAGTCTTGGCAGGGCACCACCGGCCGGTGGGGGTCAGCGCGTATTCCACCACCTCCGCGGTCCATTCCGGCTCCGTGGCCTGCCCCAACCACTGGCGATAGCATTCGCAGACGTGGCCGCGGGCGGGGTTGAACAGCCGCTGCGTTCGGCGCCGTGGCTGGCCCGATTCGATGCCGGCCAGCGGGCCCCAGCGGCCTTTCTCGCCCTTGATCTCCTCGGCCCGGTACAGGTCAATGGGCAGCTTCCACAGGTCAAGCCCGGGCCGGCGGTAACCAGGAAACTTCTCTTGCTTGAGTTGGCCGTCTTTGCCAATGCTGAAGACGACCATGGAGTTGGTGTCCTCGAACTTGATCTTGTAGGGTTTCCGCTGGGCGACCCAGGCCTCCAGGGCGGCCATGCTGTCAGTGGGGACGCTCTTACACGCCTCCCGGTAGGCGGCCGCCTCGTCGCGGCGGCTGACGCCTCCGGGGCCGCGGAGCACTTGAGCTCCTGTGATGACGTACACGTCTTGGCGGCAGCGTCCGGCCTTGACGTGCAGCACTGTGACTTCAACGGCATAGGCGGGCGAATGGCCCTGGAAGGACTCCACCAGCTTGCAGGTGATGGCCACGTACTCCTTCGGGAATCCCTGGGCCTCAGCCTCAACGGTCGCGGCCGGCGTCCTAATCGGCTCGGTGGGCGTATAGTCGATGACCTTGGCGTCGCGGGGCACGCCGAGATCATAGACGTCGGTGGGCCCGGTCTTGGGGTAGTCGATGACGATCGCGGTCGTCGTTTGCCCGGACTCCGAACGCTGGTCGATCCTGACGAAGCGGTTGGTCTGGGGGTCGAGGAAAAAGCGGAGCTGTGGCTGCTGAGGCGTCTTGGCCTTCGGGATCATCTCATAGACGGCGAAGTCCCGGCCGTCGGTCCTCTCGTTGCGGCGGGTGACCTTGGCCCCCTCCCGCTTGACGTTCTGCAGCAGCCGCTTGTAGTACTCGAACAGGTTGGGAACATCCAGGGCCTCCCTGACCCTCCCGTCCGACGGGTTTGGGGGCGGGTTGTAGTCGATAGTCAACGTCCGCTTGCCGCCATCGTATTCGTACACGCGGCAACTAGCGAAGTCGAACATCTGTATGAGTCGGCCGGTCTTGTGGAAGATCCGCATCGGCCGGAACGACATCCACGACTCGGTCATGTCCTGGCCCTGCCCCATGACCATGTGCGCCCACTCAGCGGCCTGGCTGTTCTCAAGGGCCTGGGCCAGTTCCGCGTAGGCGGACGGCGTGGAGCCGCCGCCTAGCGTCATCCACAATACGGCGACCACCAGGCACGCGGCTGCGGCCGTGATGACCAGCCGTCGCAGCCACGGCCGAAAACCGACCTTGGGCGGCTGTGCCTCCCGCCGCCGCTCAGCTTCCATCCGTTCCCGGACGGCCCCCTTGAGGCCGGCCGGCGGGCGGAAGGCGCCGACGGCGCCGGTCAGCTCGCGTTCGATCAGGGCTTCCGTGTCGGATGTATCGGCGTTCACTTTGGGCTCTCCTGTTTGGCTCGCAGTTTCAGTAAGCCTTCGCGGAAGGCCCGGCGGGCCCGGGTCAGGGAGGATTCGACAGCCTTCTCACTGCTGCGGCGATGCCGGGCGATCTGGCCGACGGACAGGCCTTCGAGATACTTTTCTTCCAGCAGTTCCGCGTAGCCATCGGGCAGCGACCGCATCACCCCGGCGATGAGCGTCGCTCGACGCCCCGCCTCCTCCTCCGGCACCGCGGCTGGCAGGGCCTCCGGGCTGAGTTGGGCCGGCCGACGCAGCCGGGCGCGAAGGTGGTCGGCGACCTTATGCCGAGCGATGGCCCGCAGCCAGGTCAGCGGCGAGCCGTCGCCGCGGTAGCCCTTCCAGCCCTTCACCGCCGCCAGGAAGACCTCCTGGGTGACGTCGGCGGCGGCCTCGAGGTCCGGGCTCAGCCGGTAGGCCACGTAGCCCTACACGTTGTCGAAGTGCTGCTCGAAGTTTGCGTCCAAGCCGCTGAGGTCTGCCTTGCCCACGTTCGATCTCCCGCGAACACCATCGTACGAGAGGCCATGGTCTCGCGGCTATAGTCGCAAACCCGGCCGCAATCCTTCGCAGATTGTTCGCACTCGGGGCCAAGCGGGGGCATGTCGGCGCAAAAAAGCGCCCCGCGGCGTTCGACCGCGGGGCCTGGAATATCAGTAAACAGTGCGCCGTCTTGGCCGGGCGTCGCCGCCCGGCTGTCCCGACAAACGGCGTCGGGACGAGGCTGTGTTGACGTTCGGCCGGCCAGATCGCTCTGATAGTGGGGATGAACCCCACGTCCGGCGTCTAGATGATCCTCTAGAAAGGAGGTGATCCAGCCGCAGGTTCCCCTACGGCTACCTTGTTACGACTTAGTCCCAGTCACCGACCTCACCTTCGGCACCCCTGTGACGGGGTGACTTCGGGTGCTGCCGGCTTCCATGACTTGACGGGCGGTGTGTACAATCCTCAGGAACACATTCACCGCAGCGTAGCTGATCTGCGATTACTAGCGATTCCAGCTTCATGCAGTCGAGTTGCAGACTGCAATCCGAACTGGGGCCGGTTTTTTCCGGTTTGCTCCACCTCGCGGTTTCGCGTCGGTTTGTCCCGGCCATTGTAGCACGTTTGCAGCCCTGGGCATAAGGGCCATGAGGACTTGACGTCATCCCCACCTTCCTCCGGTTTAACACCGGCAGTCTCGCTAGAGTCCCCGGCATGACCCGCTGGCAACTAGCGACAAGGGTTTCG
>LJUF01000313.1 GCA_001303665.1 Phycisphaerae bacterium SM23_33
GGGGGTGAGCGTGTACAACGCCGAGACGGGGCAGTTCGTCTTTAAGCGCGGCCCGATCTTCGCCCACATCCTGCTGGCCGACGAGATCAACCGCACCACCCCGCGGACGCAGTCGGCGCTGCTGGAGGCGATGAACGAGTCGCAGGTGACCATGGACGGGCAGAGCTTCCGGCTGGGGCCGCCGTTCATGGTCATCGCCACGCAGAACCCCTTCCAGTTCGAGGGCACGTACTTCCTGCCGGAAAACCAGCTCGACCGTTTCATGATGCGGATCCGCATCGGCTACCCCGACCGGGCCACCGAGCTGCGCATCCTGCTGGAGCAGCCTTCGCGCAACCAGTTGGAGCGGCTCCAGCCGGCCATGGGCGTCCAGGCCCTGCTGGACTTCCAGCAGCAGGTGCTGGCGGTGCGGGTGGAGGAGGCCATCATGGACTACATCGTCGCCGTCGCCGCCGCCACCCGCAGGCACGAGCAGCTCGCCGTGGGGCTCTCCCCCCGCGGGGCGCTGGCCCTGCTCCAGGCCGCCCGCGCCGCCGCCCTGATGGACGGCCGCGACTACGTCGTGCCCGACGACGTCAAGGGGCTGGTCGTCCCCGTGGCCGCCCACCGGCTGGTGACCCGGGGCCTGGCACAGGACGGCTCCTACGGGGCCGAGGGCATCCTCGAGAGGATCCTTCAGACCGTTCCGGCACCCCAGTGAGCGCCGGTTCCGGCCGCGGCCGAGGGCCGCTGCGCCGACCCGCGTTGCCGGAGAAGGCATGGCCCGGAAGGCGAAATCCAGGCCTCTCAGACAGCGCTGCGAGTACCGCGCGACGCTGGCGGGCGTGCTGTTCCTGCTCGGCCTGCTGATGATCACCGCCGCGGCGGTCAACACCCAGCGCTCGTTGCTGTTCGGCATACTGGGCATCATGCTGGGGGCCTTCTTCCTGTCGGTGTTCGTCTCCCGGTGGATCGTTTCCTCCGTCGAGGTCCGCCGCGACATGCCCCAGCGGGCCTTCGCCAACCGGGTGGTGCACCTGGCCTATCAGCTTCACCATCGCCCCGGCCGCGGCCCCGCCCTGGGCCTGGAGCTCACCGAGATCGACTCGCCCCCGCCGCTCCAGAGCCTGGGGGCCTTCTGCCTGTACCTGCCGGCCGGCGGCAGCTTCAAGAGCGGGTCGCGTTTTGCCGTGCGGCGGCGCGGCCGGTACAGGCTGGCCGGGCTGCGGCTGAGCACGCGGTTTCCGTTTTCGCTGATCTCGGCGCGGCGCGACGTCCAGCAGAAGGGCTCGCTGGTGGTCTGGCCGGCGCTGGGGACGCTGCGGAGCGACCTGCTGGGGCACGGGGCGGCGGAGGTCTCCGACGCCGCGCCCTCGCGCTTCCGCAGCGGGGCCGACGAGTTCTTCGGGCTGCGGGAGTACCGCCAGGGCGACAACCCGCGTTGGATCCACTGGCGGCGGACGGCCGCGGCGGGCACGCCCGTGGTGCGGGAGATGTCCAAGCCGCGCCCGGACGTGCTGTTCGTGGTGCTGGACACGCAGTTGTCCGACGGCTCGGCGGAGGCCTTCGCCCGGCGCGAGCGGCTGATTCGCTTCGCCGCCACGCTCATCGAGCACGCCTTCCACCGGGAGTATCGGGTCGGCCTGGCGGCGGCCTACGCCGACCGCGTGCTGGCTCTGCCGGCGGCGGCCGGGCGGGGGCGGCGCAGCCAGGTGCTGGACGCCCTGGCCGAGCTGGACGAGAACACCCACCGGTCGTTGGCCGACACGCTGGCGGCCCTGCCCCGGCGGCTGCTGTGGGAGGCCCACGTCGTGGCCGTCGCGCCCGAGCCCGCCCGCCTGACGGGCCTGGAGGACCTGCGGGCCGCCTGCCGCCGCCTCACGACCGTGACCGCCGACGACCTGGAGGCGGTCTTCGAGGACGACCCCCACTCCCAGGCCCGGCAGGAGGTGCCCTGAAGTGCCTCTGCGGCGGTTCACCACGGCCGAGCGGGTCCTCACCCAGCGGCGGCACCTGGAGCGGCCGCTGCTGCTGCTGATCCTGTTGGGGGCGGCCGGCTTTGCCCTGGCCGAGGGCAACGTCATCTACCTGGCCCTGACCGTGGGCGGGCTCACCGTCAACGCCGTGGCCCTGCGCCGCCGACTGGAAGTGTACGTGCCCCGCTTCATCGTCAACGCCGCGGTGCTGGTGGCCAGCGGCGTCTTCCTGATGGACCTGCTCTCCGGCGACGAGGCCCTGCCCGCCCTGGGCCACTATCTCATCCTCATCCAGCTCTGCAAGCTCTTCGAGCAGAAACGCAACCGCGACTACTGCCAGCTCGTCGCCGTCTCGCTGGTGCTCATGGTGGCCGGCAGCATGATCACCACCGGGCTGTGGTTCGCCCTGCTGCTGGCGGCCTACCTGCTGGTGGCCTGTTACGTGGTCATGGTGCTGACCCTGAAGGTCTCGCTGGACCGCCAGGCCTCGGCCCACCTGGCCGTGGAGTCGCGCCCGATTGACCCGCACCGGCTGGCCTGGAACGTCTCCAGCGCCTTTCCGCGGGCGGCGCTGCGCGGCCGGGCCGCCCAGGCCGCCGCCGCGTGTGCCCTCGCCGGGGCGGCGGTGTTCCTGACGGCGCCCCGCGCCCGGCCGCACCTGCTGGGCGAGCTGCCCGGCCTGGGTGTGGCGGAGGCCCGGCTGACGGGCTTTTCCAACTCGGTGCAACTGCGGGAGGTGGGGCGGATCACTCCGGACCGCCGGGTGGTGATGCGGGTGCGGGTGGCCGGCGACGGGCCGCAGACGCACCCGGCGGGCTTTTCCGGGTACCTCCGGGCACGCGTGTACGAGACGTATCGCAAGGGGTCCTGGTTCGTGTGGACCGGCCGGCCGGCGGTCTCGCACGGAAGCCCCCGGTGCGATACGCCGCCTACTCCTGGTCGTCCCCCCTCAGCCGCGCCCAGATGCAGTGGCTGGGCAGGATCGCCGGCTACCGTCCGCTGCCCTGGACCGCGGACGCCGGCGGGGAGCTGCCGCCGGCCGTCGCCGACCTCGCACGCGTTTGGTGCGCCGACCTCATCCGCCGCCGCGAACGCATCGGCGCCGACGCCGCCGATCCCCGCCGCCAGCGCGACGAGCTGGACCTGGAACTCGCCGAACGCATCGCCCGCCGCCTCACGAGGGATTACTCCTACAGCCTGGACCTGTCCGCCGCCGACCCCGCCCGCGACCCCGTGGAGGACTTCCTCTTCCGCACCCGCAGCGGCCACTGCGAGTTCTTCGCCTCGGCCATGACCTTGATGTGCCGGGCCGTGGGCGTCAACGCCCGCCTGGCCACGGGCTACCTGGCCCAGGAGCCCGACCCGGCGGGGGGATACCTGGTTCGGCAGTGCGACGCCCACGCCTGGTGCGAGGTGTACACCCCCAGCAGCGACTGGCGCGTCTTCGACCCCTCGCCGCCCCGGCGGCGCCCCGGCGACGGCCTTCTGGCCGGGCTCCGGCGGCTGTGGGACTCGGTGGGGTTTTTCTGGAGGACCAACGTCATCGGGTACGGCGAGGCCGACCGCCGCGGCCTGTTCGGCCGGCTGGTGGAGTGGTTCGACTGGGTGGGCACGTCAGCGGTGACGTTCTGTGTTGAGTCGGTGAGAAGCCTGTGGCGCCTGGTGGCCCACGGCCGGGTAGACAGGAACCTCACCAGGACCGCCGTGGCGGCGGCCCTGGCCGTCGGCGGGGTGGTGCTGGCCGTTGCCTCCGGCAAGCTCCTCCGCCGGATGCGCAGCGCCCGGTCGCGGCCGGGGATCCGCCGGGGGCAGGTCCCGGCCTTTTACCGCAGGTTGTTGAAGCTGCTCCAGCGGCGCGGCATCCGCCAGCGGCCGGAGCAGACCGCCCAGGAGTTCCTGCTGGAGGCGGCCGCGAAGCTGGGCCTGCCCGCCGGCGCCGTGAACGATCTGGCCGGGCTGCTGTACCGGATCCGCTGGGGCGGGCAGGCGGCCTCCGCCGCCGAGCTGGCCGGCGCCGATCAGGCCGTCCGCGAGTTCGCCGGCAGGATCCGCCCACGCCGAGGGCCGCGCTGACCTTTCGCCGAGGCCGCCCGCTCTTCCAGCGGCCGCCTATCGCTGGGGCATCCGGAACGCCCAGGTGGGGTCGGAGTCAAACCGCATCTTCTCCTGGGGCACCTGCTGGCTGATCCAGTCCAGGGCCTTTTGGGCGTCGGGGCGGCCGGCGCGGACGGCCTCAATCAAGACCCCGCGGGCGGCCTTGGTGTACTCGCTGGGGCCGATGCCCGTGGGCAGGGGGCGGTCCTGCTCGCCCGGGGCGAAGTAGGTCCGCTGGTGCACGTCCTTCCAGGTGTCGTACCACCACACGGAGCCGTCCGGCCTGCGTTCGCCGACGAACAGGAAGTAGGCCGACCCGGCATAGGGGGTGATCTCGTCGGGATGGGTGAACAGGCCGATGGTGAACTTCATCATGTAATCGCGGAAGGCGTCGGCGTCGGCGTAGCCCAGGTCGGCCACGTGGGCGGCCGCCCAGGTCAGGAAGTTGTGCTGCCAGGGCGGCATGCTAAAGTACACGCCGCGCATCTTGGGCGACCAGCCGCGGGTGTAGGCGTGGCTGGCGCCCAGCTTGTACGTGCCCAGCGGCGAGGCCTCCGGGCCGCTGACCCAGTCCTTCAGGTACTTCAGGTTGTTGGCCAGCTTGGCCTCGAAGTAGGCCTGGCCCTTCGAGCCGTCCGGCGCCAGCGCCGCCGCGTCGGCCAGGTTCCGCAGCGACCAGCCCACCCCCCGGACCTGGTTGGGCGTCAGCAGCCCGGCGGCCTCCTTGCGGTAGGCGTAATGGATGGCCACCATGTTGAAGGCGGCCCAGAACTCCATCTCCTCCAGGTAGTAGTAATCGCCGGTGATCAGGTAGGGGACGTAGGCCAGCGAGGGCTGGTGGGCGGCGTCCACGCTGAAGCCGCTGCGGGCCTCGAGCACGTAAGGCGTGTCGGCGGTGTCGCGCGGCTTCATCTGGAACTTCGTGCCGCGGGCATTGAGCGAGTAGCCCGGGTGGTCGTCCAGGCTGAGGACCCAGTCGGTCTTGGCGTCGCGGATGTGCACGGGGCAGCTCCCGCTGAAGTCGCCGTTGCCCAGCATCACGTCCATGGCGCGGCGGTCCTGGCTGATGAGGTACCGCGCGGTCCACGTCGGCAGCGGGCCGATGTCCTCCCGCCCCCCGGTGGTGGGAAAGTACGCCATGATGCTGCCGCGCTGCAGCGGGGCGGTCTCCGCCCGGCGCCAGCGGTCGGCCATGCGGGCCAGCGCCTTCTCCTCCAGCTTGAGCTGCGGGTCGTACCGCGGCAGCAGGCCTGTCCGCGTCAGGTAGGCCACGTCGTAGCGGACGTGCACGTCGTCCAGCGGCCGGCCGAACCAGAAGCGCTTCACCCAGCGGGTCCACTTCGTGTGGCCGCGGGGCTTGTCGTCCTTGGGCCAGCGGCCGACGTCCTTCTGGGCGAACAGCTCCTTGCCGCCGGCCCGGATGGACACGTCGTAGGGGACCGAGCCCGGCGAGGACCACTTGCAGTTCTCCACAACGCAGACGACGCGCGTCGACTTCGCGGCCGGGTAATGCCGCACGTGGAAGCGGACCTCCAGGTCGGGGTCGGGCTTGCCGGTTTCCGGATCCGTCGGCGCGGTCTTGAGGATCACCTCCGACGCCAGCTTGCCATTCAGCCAGACCTTGGGCTGCTTGTCGCCAGCGGCGGCCGCCAGGCTGGCGACCTCGGCCGGGCCGTTGTGGACCTTCATCTGCACGGCCAGGTCGGGCGGCTTGGTCAACATAGCCGCTGGCTCGGGGGCGGCGGGGCCGGGTTTGGCTGCACCGACCAAGGCGAGTTTGCGGCTTTGGCCAGCGGGCAGGGCCGGCAGGGCCACCGTCAGGATGGCGTGCTTGACGGAGCCGTCCGGCCAGCGGCGCTTGACGTCAACTTGGGCGGGCAGGGCTTCGACGGCGGGCATTCCTTCCACGTCGCTCTTGGCGAAGATCATGCCGAAGGTGACCGGACCGGCCGGCCGGTCCGCGCCGGAGATGTTCTCCACGGTGACCGTCGTCACCGGCTCGGCGGCCGGGGCCGAGGCGGCGGCCGAACCGGCCGGGAATGCGGTCAGCAGCACCGCCCAAAGAAGGCTTCGCGTTTTCATCGTGTTTCTCCAGTCAGGCGAGCCATTGTTATACCCGACGGGGCCTTCCAATTGGTAGGGCGGCGGGGGACAATGAGGTCCAGTCCAGTCGGCAGGCGCGGTCTGAGGACAGGCACAGGGAGAAGGTCATG
>LJUF01000047.1 GCA_001303665.1 Phycisphaerae bacterium SM23_33
CCGGCGTGGCGTACGGCCCGGTCAGGCCGGCCGTCGGCTCCGGGCCGCCCTGGGCCCCCCGGGCCGATTCGCGTGCGGTCACGAACGCCTCGGCCGCCGAGCCGGTCATCCCGGGCAGCCCCGCCAGCATCTCCGCCGAGGCCGTGTTCGCATTCAGCCGGGCCGATTCGTCCTCCAGCCCCCATCGCGGCGAATCCGCCATCAGGCGAACCTTCGTTCGGCCCAGGGTCAGCGAGAACGGATCGGGATCGCCGCCGGCCCAGCCGTCGCCCAGCGTGTCGGCCGAGGCCGCGTCCGCCAGCAGCAGCGCCTTGGCCAGGGCCGCGCCGCTGAGCAGCGCCTGCTGGGAGGCCGCCTCCCGGCCGCTGCGCCTCAGGTGAGCCTGCTGGAATCGCACGGTCCCTCCCAGGGCCAGGCACACCACCGCCAGGACCGCCACCACCCACAGCACGACGATGAGGACGACGCCGCGTTGAGGTGTCCCGGCCGTCATGGGCTGCCCTTTCCCGCCGGCGCGCCGATGAGAAATCCCTCCACGGCCACGGGTAGCGCCTGGGCGTAGACCTCGGCCGTGCCGTCGCGGGCGGGGAATTCCAGGACGACCTCGACGAGCCTGGGCGGGCGCGAGGGCTCGGCCGAGTTCCACCGCTCCGACCAGCCTTGGCCGTCGAAGTATCGCAGGCGGACAGCCCGCAGGCCGGTGGCGAGGATTTCGTATCGGCCTTGGGCTTCCGCCATGACGCTTTCAGCGGACTCCGCGCCGGCGGATCCACCGGCGCCGGGCCGCCCCAGCGGCTGGGATCGGCGGATCAGCGACCCGCCGGAATCGGCCGGCATGAAGAAATAATCCACCAGCATCTCCTTTGCCTCGGGGGCCGGGCGGGCGTTGGTCTGAAGGCGGAGCATGCAGCTTCCCGCCTCGCGGACCTGCGGCACGCCCAGCAGCGTCGGCGCCGACGGCGGTGGCCCCTGAAGCGCCAGCCGCAGGAGATCCTCGGCGAGCAGCCGGATCGCGCCCCATGCCATGGTGTCGCGCTCGGAGCTGTCCCGGCAGCGCCGGTAAGCCCCGATGCCTGACGACAGCGCGGTGTGCAGGGCCAGCAGGATCATGGCCAGCATGGAAATGGACAAGATGGTCTCCAGCAGCGTCAGGGCCGTCGAGCTGTTGGATCTTGTGTTCACGGGGCTGCAGGCCTCTGGGGCTGGGCCGGCACCAAGCGCTCCAGCGTGACCGTTCGCTGCCAGCCTCGACTTTTCCACCGGACGGTGCAGACAAGGCGCCCGAGCCCCCCCTGGGAGCGGGCCTGCTGGACCTTCCAGTGATATGCCACGCCGGCGAGGTGGGTTTGCCCTTCCTGGGGCAGGGCGGCAGGGGCCTCGGCGGCGGCCCGGTTGAGCCTGTCGGCGGCCAGCCGGCCGGCGAACAGCCGCCGCTCCGTTCGCGCCGCGGCCGTCAGGCCGGCGGAAATGCTTTCGGCGACCATCACCAGGCCCACCGCCAGGACCACCGCCGCGACCAGCAATTCCAGAAGAGAGAATCCCCCTGCCCGGCGCCGGGCGGAAGCCGCCGGTGGGGTCGAAGCGGCCCAAGGCATGGTTTGGCTTGCCGACATGATCAGCGGCCCAGGCCGCGACAATGGGCCTCCCAGTAGTTTTCAAGGGCGGCCATGGATTCCCGATCGAAGGCGCTGGGGGCGTCCTCCGGCAGCAGCCAGGCCAGGCCGCTGGGGCGGCGGACCTCGATCCGCATGCCGGTCCGGACGGGTTCTTCGGCCAGTGCGATGACGTAATCCTCGCTCACCCCCCAGGGGGTGAAGCGGACGGTCAGCTCTTTCCGCCGGCTGACGCCGCGGTCCGGCGGGATCTGAAGCAGCTTTTTGACGGCGGGCAGTTGTTCGAGCCTGGCCCACTCGGCCCGCAGCGGCTGAGGGGGGTCGTCGTCCGTCCTCTGATGAGTCACCTGGGCGGTGTATCCGCCGGGGGCCGGCGCCAGATGCACCCGGCAGATCTGCCCCTCGCCGGCGGCCCACCATCGCGCCTGACGCAGCAGCCACAGCAGGTCGTAACTGGCCGAGCGGGCTCCAATCCGCCGGGCCGCCGGCCCCAGCCGCGGAAGCACCAGGGCCGCTGCCAGCGAGAGGATCACCACCACCAGCAGCAGCTCCATGAGGGTGAAGCTGCGGCTACCTGCGGGTGTTGCCGATGTCGTCATCGGTGTTTTCCTGGCCGTCGGGGCCGAGCGAGAACAGGTCGTAGCCGTCGGTGTTGACCGAGCCGGGGCAGCGGTAGACGTAGTCGCGCCCCCAGGGGTCCTTGGGGAGGGTGGACTCCTCGAGGAACCGCTCCCACTCGGTTCCCTCCGGCAGCCCGGGGGGTCGTTCCACGAGGGCTCGCAGGCCCTCGGCCGTGGTGGGGTAGCGCCCGCACGCCCTTTCGAATGCGCTCAGCGCCGTCTTGAAGCTGCTGACCTGGGCGGCGGTGGCGGTCTGCCGGGCCTTTTCGCCCCAGCCCACGACCCGCGGCAGCACCAGCGCCGCCAGCAGGCCGATGATCACCACCACCAGGATCATCTCCATCAACGTGAAGCCGTTTCGTTTTGGCATGGCTCAACCTCACCCGACCAGCGTGTTCATCAGCAGCACCGGCAGCAGCAGGGCCATCACCGTCAACCCCACCAGGGCCCCGACCAGCAGGATGATGGCCGGCTCGATAAGGGACACCAGGGCGTCGGTCCTGGCCTGGAAGTCGCGGTATCGCTGGGCGGCCAGGTGGCTCAGCACCGACGCCAGTTTGCCGCTGGCCTCGCTGACGACGATCATTTCGGTGGTGGTGGCATCGAAGAACCGGCTGTTCCTCATGGGCCCGCTGAGGGGCTCGCCGCGTTCGACGGCCTGGGCCAAGCGCACGATCTCCTGGCGGATGGAAAAGTTCCTGACGACCTGGGCGGCCAGGCCCAGGCTGCGGAGCACGGTGACCCCGCCGGTCAGCAGCAGCGCCATCGTCCCGGTCAGCCGGGACATCTCCCAGTCGCGCAGCACCGGCCCGAAGACGGGCAGCCGCAGCACAAGCCCGTCCCAGCGGAGGCGGAACTTCTGCCACCGCCACAGCCCCCGCCAAGCCAGCACGCCCACCACGCCCGCCACCAGGAAGACCAGCCGATTGCCGGCCAGAAACCCGCTGACCGCCAGCAGCGCCCGTGTCGGGGCCGGCAGCAGCGTGTGCGCCACCTGGTAAACCCGCGTGAACCGCGGCACCACCCAGGTCAGCAGGAAGATCACCGAGGCCAGGGCCGTCACCGCCAGCAAGGCCGGATACGCCAGCTTGGCCTTGATCTGCTTGATGGCGTCGGCCTGCCGGGCCGCCTGGACGGCCAGGCTGGACAGCGTCTTCTGGAGGAACCCGCCGGCCTCGGCGGCGCGGACCATGGCGACCTGCACTTCGGGAAAGTACCGGTCCAGGGTGGCCATGGCCCCGGCCAGGGAGGCCCCGTTGACGACGGCGGCGTTGAGGGTCTCGGCGAGTCTGGCCAGCGGGGGCTGGGCGCTCTGGCGGGCGATGGCCTGCAGTGCCCGGCTGACGGGGCAGCCGGCGTCCAGCAGGTCGGACAGTTGGACCATGAGCTGGCCGATGTGCCGGGCGGTCAGGCCCGGGATCCGCGGCGAGCCGGACCCGCGCCCAGCGGCGGATTGTAGGGGGCCTGCATTCATGCCGGGTCGTCTTTCGTCTCCGCGCCGCTGCGGGCTGCGCCGCCCCTGTCTTCTTCGGCCACGTCGCGGGTGACCCTGTACACCTCGCCGATGGTGGTCACCCCGGCCCGCACCAGTTCGACGCCTGCCTGGCGCAGCGGCACCAGCCCGTGGCCGGTGGCGGCCTCGCGAACGGCGGCGGTGCCGGCGCCGCTGATGATCATCTCGGCGATGGAGGGGCTGACGGCGAACGATTCGAAGATGCCCGTGCGGCCGGTGTAGCCGGTGTGCCGGCAGGCCTCGCAGCCGCGGCCGCGGAAAATCGTGCCGTCTCGCAGCACGGGGAAGTCGGCCAGCACGTCCGGGGGGATCACCTCCACCGGCTGCTTGCAGTGCGGGCAGACCACCCGCACCAGCCGCTGGGCCAGCACCACCTTCACGGCCGAGGCAATCATGTACCGCGGCGCCCCCATGCTCGTCAGCCGGGACACGGCCGTGGGGGCGTCGTTGGTGTGCAGCGTGGCCAGCACCAGGTGGCCGGTGATGGCCGAGTTCAGGGCGATGTTGGCCGTGGCGGCGTCGCGAATCTCCCCGACCATGATCACGTCCGGGTCGTGGCGGACGATGCTCCGCAGCAGGCTGGAGAACCCCAGCCCGATGGATTCCTTCACCTGCACCTGGGTGATGCCCTCCAGGCGGTACTCCACGGGGTCCTCGATGGTGACGATCTTTCGCCCGGGTCGGTTGATGTAACTCAAACAGGCGTACAGGGTGGTGGTCTTGCCGCTGCCGGTCGGGCCGGTCACCAGCACCAGCCCCTGGGCCAGCGAAAGCACCCAGCGGCAGCGCTGCAGCATTTCCTCGGGCATGCCCAGCTCGCCCAGGTCGCGGAACTGCGCCTGCTGATCGAGGATCCGCAGCACCACGCTCTCGCCGTAGATGCTGGGCAGCACCGAGACGCGAACGTCCACGGGTCGGCCGACGATCATCAGCCGGATCTGGCCGTCCTGGCTGAGGCGCTTCTCGGCGATGTCCAGGTCGCTGAGGACCTTCAGCCGCGAGATGATCGCCGGCTCGAGCTGCTTGACGGCCGGGGGAACGGGAATCTCCTGAAGCACCCCGTCGATGCGGAAGCGCACCCGCAGCTGCTGCTCGTAGGGCTCGATGTGGATGTCGGAGGCCCGGCTCTTGACCGCCTCGATGAGCAACTGGTTGACGAACTGCGTGACCGAGGCCTCCTGGGTGGAGTCGAGGTTTTCGGTGATGGCCACCGGCTCGGGGGCCAGCAGCTTCACGGGGGCCTCGACCTCGCCCTCGCCTGCGACCAGCTCGCTGACGGTCTGGGCCCCCAGGCCGTAAAAACTCTGAAGGAACCGGTTCAGCCGCGAGGGCGGGCCCAGAACCAGCCGCACCGGCGCCCCGACGACCGTGGAGACCTGGTCGGTCTGCGTGAGCATCTCCACCTGAGAGGTGACGACGACCAGCTCCCCCTCGTGCCACTGCACGGGGGCGATGCCGTGGGCCAGCGCGAACGTGCTGGGCAGGAAACGGGCCAGTTCCTCGTCGAGCTCCCGCCCGGTGAGCGGCTCGAACTCCACGCCCAGGAACTCCGCCAGCAGGCGATAGATGGCCCCCTCGGCCGCCGGAGCCCGCTCCACCAGCAGTTCCTGGATGCCCCGGCCGGTGAGGTGGCTCTCCTGGACAGCCCAGTGGACGAGCGGCTCGGCGACGACCCCCGCGGAGCGCACCGCCTCAACAAAGGCCTGGAATCCCTTCGGGCGCGCGGCCGGCGTGTCGCGGGAAGCAGCCGCTTCGTTTACCCGCTCCTCTGCCATGACACCACGTCACACAAGTTAGCACAGGACGGACCCTTCATAAACAATGAAACCCCCGAGCCGCCTTGGCGGGCCGGCGTCCACCTTTGCCGTCGAACCTGGGCGGACGTTTGCGGCCTGATCCGGGCGGCGTGGCGCGATCTTCGTGGAATGCCCGCCGCTTGTTTGAAGGCGGCGTGGGCGCATCCGCGACGTGGCCGGCGGGAGCTTGAGGCGGCCGCGGGTCAGGCCGAAGAACCGGTTGATTTGACTTGGGCCTTTTTCCTCTGGCCGCGCATGAAGGCCCACCAGTACGCCGAGCCCACGAAGATGGCCCCGCCCACCACGTTCCCCAGCGTCACCGGAATGAGGTTGGCCAGGAAGAACCCTCCCCAGGTGAGCGATTCCAGGCCGGCGGCTCCGGCCGCGGCGCTGGTGCCCTTCAGCAGCAGGCCCAAGGGAATGAAGTACATGTTCGCCACGCAGTGCTCGTAGCCCAAGGCCACGAACGCCATAATGGGGAAGAAGATGACCAGCACCTTGCCGGCGATGTCCTTGGCCGACAGGGCCATCCACACGGCCAGGCAGACCAGCCAGTTGCAGCCGATGCCGCGGAAGAAGGCGTTGCCGAACGACAGGTTGACCTTGGCGCTGGCAATGGCGACGGCCTTGGCGCCGACCCCGCCGGACGCCATCTTCCACAGCCCCGACTCGTACATGATGAAGGCCAGCAGCAGCGCCCCGATGAAGTTGGCCACGTAAACCACGGCCCAGCGGTTCAGCATGCGGGCCAGTCCGTACTCCTTGCCCAGCACCCCCGTGATCATCAGATTGTTGCCGGTGAACAGCTCGGCCCCGGCGATGACCACCAGGATCAGTCCCACGGAAAACACCGAACCGGCCAGCACCTGGGCCACCCCGGTGCCGAACTTGCTCGCCGCGTCGTACCCCACCAGCGTGGCCAGGGCCGCCCCAAAGCCGATGTACCCCCCGGCCAGAATCCCCAGGATCAGGGCGTTCAGGAGGGACAGCGTGGCTTTCTTGACGCCGACGCCCCGGGTGACCATCTCCGCCACGGCCTGCGGGCTTCGGTGCTCGAAGTGTTCGGGCCTTGGCGCGATTCCTTTGATCTCCTGCGCCACCCGCTCGAGGGCACCGACCGCCGCCTTGTCAGGCAGCCTGGTCAGCGCCTCCCTGACGGCCTGCGTGATCTCTTCCGGCGTGAAAGGTTTGCAGATGTAGTCGGACACGCCCAGCCGCATGGCCTCGGCGGCCGTTTGCAGCGCGCCGTAGCCGGTCACGATCAACACGGCCATGTTGCCGCGGTCCCGGCGAGCGGTCCGCACGATTTCCATGCCGTCCAGGTCCGGCATCTTCAGGTCAACCAGCGCGCAGTCGTAGTAGCCGCACCGGGTACGTTCCAGCCCCTCCTGTCCCGAGGCGGCGGTCTCCACCTCGTAGCCGTGCTCGCCCAGGACCCTCTGGCAACTCTGCCGAACCGTGGCGTCGTCATCGATGACGAGAATCCGCTTCCGGGCCACCATCAGGCGTTCTCCTTGTTACGTTTCCGACTCCAGTCGGCGTTCGAGCCAGGCGCGTTCCTCACGGGAGAGCTCTCCGCATTCCTTTTCGATCCAGGCGATGTCGCCGGCCATGATCGCCGCCTTGGCCGGCGGGCTGAGGGCGAATCCGGACAGCACGCGGCTGCCCTCGGTCAGCAGGCGCTGTCCGAAATTCGGGTCCCTGGCGGCCAGCCTCAGCACCTCTCTTACCAGGGACGCCTCAATCCTGACTTCGTCCTTGCGTTCGGAAGCCGTCAGCGCCCGGCCGATAACGTCTCTTACCATGGAGGCGTCGGAGGTGGGCTGGTCCTTGGTTTCGGAGGCCGCCAGCGCGCGATCGATCACCTCCATGATCTGCCGGGGGGTGAAGGGCTTCTCGATGTAGTCCGACGCCCCCAGCCTGACGGCCTCGACCGCCGAGGGCACGGAGCCGTAGCCGGTTATCACGACCACAGGTATGTCCGGCCGCCGGCTCCTGAGCGCGCGGACCAGCTCCATGCCGTCCAGATCGGGCAGCCTCAGGTCGGTGATCACCAGGTCAAACCGTTCCTTGAACGCGCGGTTCAGCCCGTCTTGGCCGGTGCACGCGGTAGCTACTTCATAACCCGCGTCGGTGAGGATGCGCCGGCAGCCCCTGGTTACCAACGGCTCGTCGTCGACCACCAGAATTCTCCGTGCTGCGGACATGGTGCGCTCGCCTTTCTTTGGCAGTGGATTTCCTGCCTGCCTGACATCTGGACTGCGGGGCAAAGCCCATGCCGGTCGCCATGCCTGCGGCACATTTGCTTTGCCAAGCCGAGTAAGTTACCTGCAAGCGACGAGATACGCAACGCCGGCCGGCTGGTTCTGGCCGGCTGTCAATCGCGATTTCTTCCCCCATTGTACGTCATCGGGGTTCACCTGTATGCCGGCGCCATACACCCACGGTCGTTGCGTGTGGACAGCGAGAAGCTTTGCCAGGGGACCGAGACAGTCTAGAATAGGGCCGCCGAACCTGGAGTTCGACCGATGACGCTTAGACGCCGCACGGTACTGAGCATGTTGTCAGTGGTGGCCATCTCCGGAGGCGTCTGCACGCTGATCGGGGGGCACCTGCTCTGGCGGTACCTGGGTCGGGAGGCCGAGAACCGCGTTCAGCAGGACCTGAACGCGGCCCGGGAGTTTTACGACCATCGGCTGGAGGCGATGGCCGCCGCGCTGCAATACACCGCCCTGGGTGAGCGCTTCTCCGAGGCCGTCGCCGCGGCAGAGACAGGCTACCTGGCCCCGCGGCTGGCCGCCGTCCGCCGCAGCGCCGCGCTGGACCTGCTGTACGTGGCAGACGCCCAGGGCCGCGTGATCCACAGGGCCCATCGCCCCCAGGCCTCCGGCGATTCCGTCGCCGACGACCGCCTGGTGAGGGAGGTGCTCCAGGGCGGGGGCGTTACCTCGGGCACGATGCTCGTCCCGGTCGAGACTTTGGAAAAGGAGGACCCCTCCCTCGCGGAACGAGCCAGAATCCGGATCCTTCCGACCCCCAAGGCCGTCCCCTCCGACAGCACCGAGCTGGACGCCGGCATGATGCTTTGCGCGGCGGGGCCCGTGTTCGGCCCCGGCGGCAGGCTGGTCGGCGTGTTGCGGGCGGGCACGCTGCTCAGCCGGAATTACGAACTCGTGGACCAGGTCCAGAACACGGTGTTCCGCGGCGAGCAGTACGCCGGCAAGCCGCTCGGCACCGCCACCGTGTTCCAGGATGACGTGCGCATCTCCACCAACGTCCTGCGGGAGGACGGCTCGCGGGCCATCGGCACGCGCGTCAGCGCCGAGGTTCACGACCACGTCCTGCGGCAGGGCAAGGACTGGCTCGGGCGGGCCTGGGTCGTCAATGACTGGTACGTGTCGGCCTACGCCCCGATCACCGACGTGGACAGGAAATCGATCGGCATGCTGTACGTCGGCGTGCTCCAGCGGAAGTTCCGCGACGTCGCGCTGAACACACTGGTGACGTTCGCACTGGTGACCCTGGCCGGCCTGCTGGCCGCCGGCCTGGTGGCCTGGAAGCTCGCCGACAGCGTCTCGCGTCCCGTCCGCGCCCTGGTGGCCGCCTCCGAGGCGGTCGCGCGGGGGGACTTCTCCGGAACCGTGCCGGTGAGCTCCTCCGGGGAGATCAGCGCCCTGATGCGGACCTTTAACGCCATGGCCAACTCGCTCAGAGAGCGGGACGAGCTGCTCAAGCAGCGAACACGCCTTCAACTGACCCGTTCGGAGCGGCTGGCGGCGGTGGGCCGGCTGGCCGCCGGCGTCGCTCACGAGATCAACAACCCCTTGACCGGCGTGCTCACCTTCTCCCACATGCTGCTCAGGAACGCCCCGGAGAATTCCCAGCAAAAAGAGGACATCGAAGCGATCATTGACGCCACGGGCCGTTGCCGGGACATCGTCCGCGGCCTGCTGAACTTCTCGCGCCAGAACGAGCCGCAAAAAAGCCTTTCCAGCTTGAACGAGGTGCTCCGCCGGGCGCTGAACCTCACCCGAAACCAGGCTCGCCTCAACCGAATTGCTGTGGTGGAGGACATGGATGCGGACCTGCCTCACCTGGTGATCGATCCCAACCAGATCCAGGAGGTGGCCGTGAACGTGATCCTCAACGCCATAGACGCCATGCCGGACGGCGGGACCCTCACCGTCCGCACCCGGGCCGCGGCCCAGGACAGCGGGGCCGCTGAGGGCGAGCGTGCCGCTGGGCCGTCCGGCGAGGCCCGGCCGGCGGGGCCCCCCGGCCGCTGGGCTGAATTCGAGATCGCCGACACCGGCTGCGGGATTCCTCCGGAGAACCTGGAGCACATCATGGACCCGTTCTTCACGACCAAGCCGCCCGGCAAGGGGACCGGGCTGGGCCTGGCGATAAGCTACGGGATTGTGACCGAACACGGCGGCCAGATCAGGGTGGCCAGCGAACTGAACCGCGGGACCATGGTCACCGTCCGCCTGCCCGTTGCGCCGAAGGAAAAGGCCGATGAAGACGAAGCCGCGCATACTCGTGGTGGATGACGATCCCCTGGTTCGGCGCAGTTGCGAGCGCATTCTCGGGCAAGACTACGACGTGAGATTGACCGAGGACGGCCGGCGGGGATTGGCGTTGCTGGAGGCAGAGCGTTTCGACCTCGCCCTGGTCGACCTGAAGCTGCCCGACATCAGCGGCGTGGACATTCTCGGCCGCGCGCCGGACGGCTTTCCGGACGTGCCGATCGTCGTGATCACGGGGTACGCCACCATCCAGAGCGCCGTAGAAGCCATCAAGATGGGTGCCTTCGATTACGTGGCCAAGCCTTTCAGCCCGGAGGAGCTGGAGGCCGCCGTGCACAAGGCCCTGCGCGAGCGGCGGCTTTTGAGGGACTATCGTGAACTTCAGGAGGCGCTGGCGGATCGTTACCGGATCTCGCGGCTGGTGGGGGAAAGCCCGGCGATGAAACGCGTGCTGGCCCTCGTGGAGCAGGTCGCCCAGACCGATGCCACCGTGCTGCTGACCGGCGAGAGCGGCACGGGCAAAGAGCTGGTCGCCCACGCCATTCACTTTTCAAGCCCGCGCAAGAACGGGCGTTTCGTCGCCGTCAATTGCGGGGCCATCGCCCCCAGCCTGGTTGCCAGCGAACTGTTCGGCCACGTCCGCGGCGCGTTCACGGGTGCCATCGCGAACCACGACGGGCTTATCCAGGCCGCCGGCGGCGGCACCCTTTTCCTTGACGAGATAAGCAATCTGTCGCTTGACCTCCAGGCTACGCTGCTGCGAGTCATCGAGACCCGCGAGGTCCGGGGCGTGGGGGCCTCCGATTCCGTCAAGGTGGACGTCCGCTACATCGCCGCCACCAACCGCGACCTCCAGACCCTTGTGGGGGAAGGCAGGTTCAGGGAAGACCTCTTCTATCGCCTGAACGTTTTTCCCATACACATCCCGCCGCTGCGCGAGCGCCGGGAAGACATTCCTCTGCTGGCCCGGCACTTCTTGTCGATTTTCTCGGCCAGGATGCACAAGCGCATCGAGGAGTTCACGCCGGAGGCCATCGAGGTCCTGATGCAGTATGATTGGCCCGGCAACGTCCGGGAACTGTACAACGTCATCGAGCGCCTGGTCATCCTCTGCACGGGCGGGCGGGTCGGCCAGGCGCACCTTCGCGAAGGCGGGCCGCGGGGGCCATATCTCGCCCCCCGCGTCGCCAGGAAGGCCTCCCCGCCCCTGCCCTCGATCCCGAAGACCGCCGCGGAGCTGAACGAGCTCAAGAAAAGGCTGCGCGATCAGGCAGTGGTCGAGGTGGAGAGGGCCTTCCTTCTGGAGGCCCTGCGCCGGAATGACTATAACGTCACCAAGGCCGCTGACGAGATCGGCATGCAGCGGCCGAACCTTCAGGCCTTGCTGAGGAAGCACGGCCTGCGGATACGGGACCTGATCGACCGGCGTGAATAGCGCCGCTGCCCCGCCGCACGGCCGGCTGGCGCCTGGGCCGTCCTCAGCGCCTCTTCTTGAGCAGTTGCCGGAAGATCTGGCGGCGAAAGGAATCGAAGTACCAGTGCGTCCGCAGCACGACGCCGCGCGTCAACGTCGCCCGCAGGGCCGCGCCCGGCCGCCGCAGGCGCAGGCGAGAGATCAGCTCACCGCAGGCGGGCCTGGCCAGCACCCTTTCGGCCAGGTCCAGCGCCGCGGCCAGCGCCGTGGAGCTGCCGGTTCGGCTGGCGGCCTCGGCCAGCCAGTCCTCGTCGGGCTTGCCCGCGGCGCCGGCGGCGGCCTGGCAGACGTCCCACAGAAGCTGGAGACGGTCAAAGGCGTGACTGGCCGCCCCGTGCACCGCCGCGATCAGCAGCAGGGAGGAGGCGTCCGGGCGAGGCAGCCGCCACCCGGCCGGGGCCGCCTCCATCCGCAGGTCGTCGAACTCCACCGACACGCCGCGGCGGACGGTGGGGGAGTTGACCAGGTTCCAGTGGATCTCGACCGTCCCGCCCAGCCGGTCGGGGCGCCGCCAGCTCCGCTGGGCGTAGCCGGTTCCGTACTTCATCGCCGCCGAGCCCGCCGCGTAGCCCAGCCGCGACATCACCTCTTCTGCGCCCGCCAGGCAGCGGGCCGGGACCAGAAGGTCCAGGTCCGTAAACGGCCTCAACGCCGGAGCGGGGTAGAGCCGGTCGCCGAAATCGGCTCCCTTGATCGCGACCGCCGCCAGGTCGCGCCCGGCGAAGGCCGCCCCGATCTCCGCCAACTGCCCGCGGATCGCCAGCGAAAGGGCCGTCCGCCTCAGCAATCGCTCGTTGGCCCACTCCATCGCCGATTCCAGCTCGGGCGCGGCCCCGGCCGCGAGCCCGCCGGCCTGGGCGGCCCGTCGGAGGTTCGCCGCCACCGCCGGCAGCACGGTGTGGCGGTCGGCCAGCTTGACGAGCTGCTCGGCTTGGCCGCCCCGAAGGGGACGCTCGGGCAGCGGCTGCCGCGGACCGTTCGGGTCGCTCAGGGCCACCAGCCAGGACTGCACGCGACGCGAGAACATCACGCCCTCTCCGCCCCGGCGGCACGCCAATCCCGCCCTGCGGATCGCCCGCCCGGGGGCCGACGCCCAACGGACTGTCCGGCGCTTGAGCCTCGCTCGCCGCTATCTGCTGCGATCCGAGGCCAAAGCTCTTCCTTGAGCTCCTCCAGCAAGGTCACAAGTTGACCGCTTGCATCACCCAGTAAATACCCCGCAGCAAGAAGTATCAAGGCCGTTGCGGCCCCGCTCCGTGCCGAAGCCAGGAACCGGGAACCCCGGGGCCGGTCCCAAGCGGCAATTCAATTGGTCCCGTAGGGACGCCCCTTCGGCCCGTGTAATCTGTGTAATCCGTGGACTCGGGAACCA
>LJUF01000048.1 GCA_001303665.1 Phycisphaerae bacterium SM23_33
GTCGAGGAGATCTGCGACCTGCTGATTCAGCGTGGCCACGACCTGAACCTGTGGGCCTACGCCCGCGTGGACACCGTCACCGCGCCGCTGCTGGCGAAGCTCAAGCGCGCGGGGTTCAACTGGCTGGCGTATGGCTTCGAGTCGGCCAGCCCGAAGGTCCGTGAAAGCGCGGGCAAGCGCTTCGACGATGGGGCGGCCGAGCGCGCGATCGAGCTGACCCGGCGGGCAGGCATCTACATCATCGCCAACTTCATCTTCGGCCTGCCCGGCGACGACCGCCAGACGATGCAGGCCACGCTGGCCTTCGCCAAGCGGCACAACTTCCAGTTCGTCAACTTCTACTCCGCCATGGCCTACCCGGGCTCCAGGCTGTACGAGCAGGCCGTCGCTGAAGGCCGGCCGCTGCCGGAAAGCTGGCACGGCTACTCCCAGTTCGGCGCCGAGGCCCTGCCGCTGCCGACGCGGGACCTCTCCGCCGCCGAAGTGCTGCGCTTCCGCGACGAGGCCTTCGTGGATTACTTCAGCGACCCGGACTATCAGCAGAAGATCCGGGCGACGTTCGGCCCGGACGCCCTGGAGCACGTGAGGGAAATGCTCTCGTACAACATGGTGCGGAAGCACGCGCCCGTGGAGACAGCATGAAATACCCTTTCGGCACGTTGACGTTGACGGACGGCGCCAAGCGGCGGATCGGCGAGGCGCTGGCCAGCGGGCGGCTTTCCTCGGGGGAGCTGGTACGACAGTTCGAGCAGCGGTATGCCGCCGTGGTGGGCACGGCCGAGGCGGTGGCGGTCTCCAGCGGCACCGACGCGGTGGCCCTTGCGCTGGCGACGTTGTATGACTTCGGCGCACATCGCGGTGACGAGGTCATCCTGCCGGCCTTGTCGTTCCTGGCCACCGCCAACGCCGTCCTGATGGCCGGGCTGAAGCCCGTCTTCGTGGACATCCGGCGGGAGACCCTCAACATCGACCCCGCCCGCATCGAGCCGGCGGTCACCGGCCGCACCCGAGCCATCCTGCCGGTCCACCTGATGGGCAAGCCCGCCGACATGGATGCCATCCGCGAGGTTGCCCGCGGCCGCGGCCTGTACGTCATCGAGGACGCGGCCGAGGCCCACGGCGCGGCGTACAAGGGCACCAGCGCCGGTGCCCTGGGCGACATGGGGGCCTTCAGCCTGTACGTGGCCCACATCATCACCACCATCGAAGGCGGCGTCGTCACGACCGATTCGGAAGAGTTCGCCGCCATCCTGCGGTCGTTGCGAGCGGACGGCCGGGCCTGCAACTGCAAACAGTGTGTCGCCAACATCGGCACCGAGGCCTGCACGAAGCGGTGGGAGGGCGGCACGGACCGGCGGTTCCTCTTCGAGCGGGTGGGCTTCTCGGCCAGGATGAACGAGCTGGAGGCCGCCGTGGGATTGGGCTCGCTGGAGATGTACGACGAGATCATCGCCCGGCGGCGCGAGAACCTGACGGCCCTGATCCAGCGGGTGGACGCCATGGGGCCTTACCTCAGCACCTTCCACGAGGAGCCGCACGAGCGGTTCGGCCCTCACGCGCTGCCGGTCCTGGTGGCCGAACCAGCCCCCTTCAGCCGCGACCAACTTGTGCGATATTTGGCCGAGCATCACATTGACACGCGCAGCCTGTTCCAGTCCATGCCGACCCAGTGCCCCGGCTACGCCTTCCTGGGATACAGGGTGGGCGACTTCCCCGAGGCCGAGTACGTCGGCCGTAGCGGCTTCCATGTGGGCTGCCACCAGGACATCGGGCTGGACCACATAGACTACTTCGCCGAGACGCTCCGGCGGTTCCTGAAGGAGCACGCGTGAGCGACCCGGCCGCCAAGGACCAATGACCGAGACGGCGGAAAACCCGACTCCCGTGGTGATCCTGGCCGGCGGGCGGAGCCGGCGGCTGCGGCCGCTGAGCGAGGAGGCTCCCAAGCCGATGCTGCCCATCGGCGGCAAGCCATTTCTGCAGTTGCTGATGGAGCGGCTGGCGGGCCTCGGCCTTCGCCGGTTCATCCTGGCGGTGTGCTTCCGCTGGGAGGCGATCCGGGACTTCTTCGGCGACGGCTCCGCCTTCGGCTGGTCGGTGGAGTATTCCGTCGAGCCGCGGCCGCTGGGCACCGGCGGGGCCGTGCTGCATGCCCAGAAGCTGTGGGGCGCCCGGGCCCTGGTCCTCAACGGCGACACTTACCTGGCCGGCGATTGGCCGGCCATGCTGGCCGCCCACGAGGCCGCCGCCCTGCCCGTCACCATGGCACTGGTCTGGTCGGAGCGGCCGGAACGGTTCGGCCTGGTCCTCCTCGAGGCCGGGCGGGTCGTGGAGTTCCTGGAGAAACAGGGCGGCGGCGGGCCGGCCGACTGGGTCAACGGCGGGGCCTACGTGCTGGAGGCCTCCGCGCTGGCGGATTACCGCCCGGGGCAGGCCTTTTCCCTGGAGCGGGATGTGTTTCCCTCACTCGGCGGGCGGATCGCCGCCTTTCCCTGCCGGGACGCGGCCTTCGCCGACATCGGCACCGTGGAATCGCTTGAGGCGTTTCGGCGGTCGCAGGACGGTCCCGACGGGACGGCCCGGCCGCGGACGTGACCGCGCCGCCAAGCCGGAAAACACAGTGGAGGTGTTTGTCGTGTCCAGACTCGAGATCGGCGTTCTGGTGGGCCTGAAAGAGGATTCCGAAGAGGAGATCCGCAAGGTGAGCGACCTGGGCCTGAAAAGCTGCCAGGTGGTCACCTGGAATCCGGATCTGTACGTGGCGGAGGTCGGGGGCGCCCTCATGGCCGCGGCCGAGCGGCACGGCGTGACCGTCAGCGCCCTCTGGGCGGGCTACCCCGGGCCCAGGGTGTGGAACTTCACCGAGGGGCCCGGGACCATCGGCCTGGTGCCGCCGCAGTACCGCCGGATGCGCGTCGAGGCACTTCAGAAGGCCGCCCGGTTTGCCGGCCGCATCGGGCTGCCCGCCATCACCACCCATGTGGGCTTTATCCCGGAGGACCCCAATCACGCTGACTTCGCCGGCACGGTCGAGGCGATGAAGCGCGTCGCTGGCGCCTGCGCCGAGGCCGGCGTGGAGTTCTGGTTCGAGACCGGTCAGGAGACGCCGGTGACGCTGCTGCGGACCATCGAGGCCGTCGCCGCCGACAACCTCGGCGTCAACCTCGACACGGCCAATCTCATTCTTTACGGCAAGGCCAATCCCGTGGACGCACTGGACGTCTTCGGCAGGCACGTCCGCGGCGTCCACGCCAAGGACGGGCTGTACCCGACCGGCGGCACCGAGCTGGGCAAGGAGGTGCCGCTGGGGCAGGGCAAGGTCAATTTCCCGGCGCTCATTCCCAAACTCAAGTCGCTTGGCTACGCCGGGCCGCTGACGATCGAGCGGGAGATTTCCGGCCCGCAGCAGTTCCACGACATCAAAGCGGGTGTGGAGTTCCTCCGGCCGCTTTGCTGAGGCGGAATCGGCATGCTCACGATCGGCGTCATCGCGACGTCCCGAAAACCGCACGAGGGTCGGGTGGCTATTCATCCGGCCCACCTGGGGCTGATCCCGGCCGAGATTCGCGAGCACCTGATCTTTCAGCGCGGCTACGGCCGCCGGTTCGGCGTGGCGGACGAGCGGATCGCGGCCGGCGGCGGGGGCATGGCCGGGCGCGACGAGATATTCGACCGGGCCGACATCATCCTGCTGCCCAAGCCAATGCTGGAGGATCTCCAGCGGATGAGGGAAGGCGGCGTGCTGTGGGGCTGGGCGCACTGCGTTCAGAACCCGTTCCTGACCCAGACGGCCATTGACCGCCGCCTGACGCTGATCGCCTGGGAGTCGATGAACGAATGGGGCCCCGGCGGCGAACGGCAGCGGCACGTGTTCGAGAAAAACAATGAGATTGCCGGCTACGCTGCCGTCCTGCACGCGCTGGGTCTGGTCGGCGTGGACGGCCACTACGGCCCGTCGCGGAAAGCCCTCGTGATCCATTTCGGCTGCGTCAGCCGCGGGGCCGTCCGGGCCCTGCAAGCCCACGGGTTCAATGACATCACGGTCTTCACGCTGACGCCGCCCGACGTGCTGCCGGATCGGGTCACGGGCGTGGAATGCCGCCGGCTGAGGCGCGGCCAGGACAACCGCGTGATGGTGATCGAGCCGGATGGCGCCGCCCATTCCTTCATCCACGACCTGGCGGCCGCGGACATCATCGTCAACGGCATGTGGCAGGACACGGACCGGCCGCTGATGTTCCTGAGGGAGGATGAGGTTCGCCGCCTCAAGCCGGGCAGTCTTATCATCGACGTGAGCTGCGATGCCGGCATGGGATTTCCCTTCTCCGCCCCCACGACGTTCGACCAGCCGGTTCGCGGGGTCGGCCAGGTCAGCTACTACGCGGTGGACCATACGCCTTCGTATCTGTGGCACAGCGCGTCGTGGGAAATATCAAAGGCCCTGCTGCCGTACCTTCCCGTCGTGATGGCCGGGCCGGAGGAATGGGAGAAAAACCAGACCATCAGGCGGGCCATTGAGATACGTGATGGCGTAATCCAGAACCCGAAGATCCTCTCGTTCCAGAGGCGTTCTGCGGGGTAACCTCATCCCATCTCGGACGGCGCGGCGTGAGCGCGGAAGTCCGCGCGGGCCGGCGCGACCGCAGGTGAAGCGGCCTTCTCGGCGGGCCTAGGATTGAGTAGCAGAGCAGTCGAGGTCGATCTGGCAGCCCGGTGCGGCAGATGAACGCGAAGAAAAGCGCCAATCCTGGCGATGGCTGGGAGGCTGGAGATCAAGCTGTGAAAGACCCGGTCTGTGGCATGACTGTCCGGCCGGAGGAGAGGGGGCCCCGCGCCGAACATCAGGGCCGGACCTATTACTTTTGCGGCCCGGGCTGCCTGGCGAGGTTCCAGGCCGATCCCGAACGATACCTGGGCACGCCGCCGGAGGCCGTCGGCCCCAGGCCGGGCCGCCGCGATCGCCGCTCCGGAACTCCAGCCCCGCCCGGCCGGGGCTATTCCGCCAGCTATACCTGCCCGATGCATCCGGAGGTGGCGCGGCCTGAGCCCGGGGAGTGCCCGATCTGCGGCATGGCCCTGGAGCCGGGGCTGGCGGCGGCCGAAGAGCAGCCCGCTCCCGAGCTGAGGATGATGGCTCGGCGATTCTGGGTCAGCGCGGCGCTTTCGTTGCCCGTGTTCCTGATCGCCATGTCGCACGTTATTCCCGGCCAGCCGCTGCAGCGGCACGTTTCGTCGAGGGCGCTTAGCTGGCTCCAGTTGGTTCTGGCCACGCCGGTGGTGCTGTGGGGCGGCTGGCCCTTTTTCGTCCGCGGCTGGCGGTCGATACTGAACCGCAGGTTGAACATGTTCAGCCTGATTGCCGCTGGCGTGGGCGTGGCCTACCTGTACAGCCTCGTCGCGACGGTGGCCGCCGGGCTGTTTCCGCAGTCTTTCCGGGGCGAGCACGGGGAGGTGGCCGTCTATTTCGAGGCCGCCGCCGTCATCACCACGCTGGTGCTGCTGGGACAGGTGCTGGAGCTGCGCGCCCGCGGCCGCACCGGCAGCGCGATCAGGGCCTTGCTCGGCCTGGCCCCCAAGGCCGCCCACGTCATCCGGGACGACGGTTCCGAGGAAGAAGTCCCGCTGGAGCGGATCCAGGTCAACGATCGGCTACGCGTGCGGCCGGGGGAGAAAGTGCCCGTGGACGGGGTCGTGCTGGAAGGGCGGAGCTGGGTTGACGAATCAATGGTCACGGGCGAGCCCATCCCGGTGGAGAAGGCCGAAGGCGGCCGCGTCATTGGCGGCACCCTCAACGGCACCGGCTCGTTCGTCATCCGGGCCGAGCGCGTGGGGGCCGACACCCTGCTGGGCCAGATCGTGCGCATGGTCGGCCAGGCCCAGCGCAGCCGGGCGCCGATCCAGCGGCTGGCCGACGTCGTCTCCGGCTGGTTCGTGCCGGCCGTGGTGGCGGCCGCCGCCGCGAGCTTCGTGGTATGGGCCGTCTTCGGGCCGCAGCCGGCCCTGGCCTACGCCATCATCAACGCCGTGGCGGTGCTCATCATCGCCTGTCCGTGTGCCCTCGGGCTGGCCACGCCGATGTCCATCATGGTGGGGACAGGCCGCGGCGCGCAGGCGGGCGTGCTGATCAAGAATGCCGAGGCCCTGGAGGTCATGGAAAAGGTCGACACGCTGGTGGTGGACAAGACCGGCACGCTGACGGAAGGCAAGCCCAGGCTGGTGACGGTCGAGCCGGCCGACGGCTTCGATGAACTGCAGCTGCTCCGGCTGGCTGGCAGTCTGGAGCGGGGCTCGGAGCACCCGCTGGCCGGCGCGATCGTGCAGGCGGCTGCGCAGCGGAACGTGGTTCTGCCGGAGGCCCGTGATTTTGAGTCCCTGACCGGAAGAGGCGTGACCGGTGCCGTGGCCGGAAGCAGCATCGCCGTGGGCGATCGAAAGCTGCTGGACGAGCTCGGCGTGCAGGCGGGGGCCCTGGCGGAACGTGCCGAAGCCCTCCGCCGGGAGGGGCAGACCGTGGTGTTCGTCACTGCCGACGGACGACCGGCGGGCCTGCTGGGCGTTGCCGACCCCATCAAGGCCGGCACCCCCGAGGCCATCGGGCAGCTTCACCGGCAAGGCATTCGCATCGTCATGGTCACCGGTGACAACCGCACGACGGCCGAGGCCGTCGCCCGCACGCTGGGCATCGACGAAGTTCAGGCCGACGTGCTGCCCGACCGGAAAAGTGCCGTCGTCAGGCGGCTTCAGGAGGTGGGCCGGCACGTGGCCATGGCCGGCGATGGCATCAACGACGCCCCGGCCCTGGCCCAGGCCCACGTCGGCATCGCCATGGGCACCGGCACCGACGTCGCCATGGAAAGCGCCGGCGTCACCCTGGTCAAAGGCGACCTGCGGGGGATCGTGCGGGCGCGGCTGCTCAGCCGGGCGACCATGCGGAACATCCGGCAGAACCTCTTCTTCGCCTTCGTGTACAACTCCGTCGGCGTGCCGCTCGCCGCGGGCGTACTGTATCCGGCCTTCGGCCTGCTGCTCAGCCCGATGATTGCGGCCGCCGCCATGACCTTCAGCTCGGTCTCCGTCATCACCAACGCCCTCAGGCTGCGCAAGGTGAAACTCTAACGCCGAGGGCCCCTGGGGTCCTTTCCCCCTCCCGCCGGGCCGGAAGCCTGCCACGCCGTGCAGACCGTCCGCGGAAGAGGCCGGTGGTGTGATACCACGACTTCCTGTACCAGGCGGAAAGCTGGGAGCGACCCCGTCGTGTGGCCGCGAAGATCGAGTGGCACACGGGTGATCTGTTCCCGCGCGTGGGATTCATCGTGACGAACGTGCGGCGGCCCGGGTGGCGCGTGGTGAAGTTCTACAACGGGCGCGGCACGGCGGAGCAGTGGATTAAAGCAGGTAAGAATGCAGTAAAGTGGACCCGCCTGAGTTGCCACGCCCCCTCAGGGGTCCCCAAGGGGACTTCTTGGACAACCAGGTCCGCCTGCAATTGCTCGCCTTGGCATGCAACCTGGGGAACTTCCTGCGGACGCTGGCGCTGCCGAGGACGGTCGAGCACTGGTCGCTGACGACGCTGCGGGAGAAGCTTGTGAAGATCGGGGCAAAGGTCATCACTCACGCACCGTACGTGATCTTCCAGATGGCCGAGCTGGCGGTTCCACGGCGGTTGTTCGCGGCGATCCTGGAGCGGATACGGCGGGTGGCGGCGCTTCGTCCGCGAGCACCCGCGCCATCATGAGCTTCCTCGCCCCGTTCCACGCTTCGGGCAGTCGATTCTCTCGGGACGGGTCTGCGCCGATGGCGTGTCCGCCATCGATGACTATCCTCCGCACGCCCGGCAGTGCCTGCGAATCGCCATCCGCAGACCCCGAAGGCCGGTCCGCGCGCGGGTGTCGCCGAGGATCTCCTTGGCGCAAGCCGGGGGGGGCGGTATAATGCGTGTCAACGCGTCCGGAGGCGTGGCCGGGGAAGGCCATCCGGCAAGTCCCGGATCAGTGCGTTGCAACTGGGTTGTGGTTGTAGAATATTCATTAGACGAACGCCTCTGTATGGAGGCGTCCGAGGCGGCGTATTCCGATGAAGCATACGCATAACGAAAGCCTTTTCACAAGGATATATTACTTCCTATCCTATAACTCCCTCATATTCTCCTTTGCATGCTTTGTGTGGTTTCTGCTGAGAACAGGGACGAAACCCACCAGGATTGTCTATCCCTGCCAGCGGGCAGCGCTCGGCCAGATGACGAACCTTTCCCTATTTGCCGTGGTCGGCTGTATTGCCGGTTTCTCAAAGCGCGTCTATCGCAAGCTTAAACGAAAGCCCTTCAGGACGGCGGCGGTCTGTCTTGTTACGACGTCAATCGTTCTATGCGCTCACTACAGCCTGGCGTACCGGCGACAAATAGAAATGAAGAAGTTGGCGCGGCACCGTATACCGGGGCTCTCCTACTCTTCGATGAAGCAGCTGCAGGCCGCGTATACTATTCCTGACGGGGTCGGCTATGTCAATCCTGAGGATGCCGCCGTCAGCTTTGCCTATGATGAGTCCGTTGCCTATGGGGAGACTCCCCCCTATGATAAAGAGGATAATCCCGCGTATGAGCTGGTCTGGAGGGCCGTTGAGCAGCTCAATTACGGCACTCATGAGAACCCGCTCAGGGATTTTATAGGGCCCAGCGACACGGTCCTGATCAAGCCGAATCTGGTCAGCGATTACTCCCGGCTGGCTGACACCCATCCGGCCGTGGTGCGGCCGTTAATAGACATGGCGATTGCCGCCGGCGCCCAAACCATCTGGGTAGGAGATGCCAGCACCAACAAATCCAAGACGGATTACATCCTGGGTTTTATGAACTACACGGCCATGATAGATATCCTGCAGGCACGGCATCCCGGCATAGAGATACGCACGGTGAACCTGAACGACCTTGCCAACGGCTGGCATTGGGTGAATATAGGTTCGTACTCAAGTTTTGCCGGCTCGCCGTACAACGATTCGGACCTGGATAATTCGGGGACCAGTTATCACCGAACAACGGACCCCCAGGGCGTCAACCCTCAGAACCAGGTCATGGGCTGGCACGCGATCAATGATTATACGATGGACGCGACCGTCATCATAAATACGCCGAAGTTGAAGTGCCATACCTTTCTCAATACGATCGCCCTGAAGAATCATGTCGGGACGTCTATCGTACTGCCGGGCGCGGGCTACGGGTCAAGAATCGTGCACGGCATCAGGGGCGGAGACTATTATTTTCAAAATGACGGCTTCTGGCGGGATATCCACGACGTGCACAAGATCATCCTGTACGCGGACGCGGAGGGAGACATGCATCCGTCCCAGCAGAGAAGGCATCTGAACGTGGTTGATGCCATCGTGGGGATGAGAGGTTCAACGTCCGGCTCCTGCCATCAAGATGGGCCGCCGGCGGAGACCCACGCGATCGTAGCGAGCGCCGATTCTATCGCGACCGACGCTGTTGCCTCCCGGGTCATGGGGTATAACTTCAGGGCTATCCCGCCGATTCACCATGCCGATGACGAAGTGCTGCATCCCATCGGGACGAATGACCCTGGAACGATACGCGTCATAGGGGACGATATTAATGAGGAACAGAGTTTTGTTTACGACTACTGTTATGAATGGGCGCCTCAGGCGGCGCAGTACGAGCTGGGTGTAACCGATTTTCAGCCGCCGGCCATAGCGGCTGTACACATAGCCTACTATAGTGATGAGGTGCGCGTGAGTGCCACGATCTCAGGTGCCCTAACGGCGTATGTCTATTATAAGGACGCTTATGTAAAGATGGGTGACGGTGGCGGTCCCGCCGAGTTCGAGGCTGCGCTGCCGAAGGGTGACATGACGTTCTACATCATCGCACAGGATGAGTGGTTCAATACACAGCACAGCATGACGTATAGGTTGGGCGCGTGCGCGGCTGACTTTAATCAGGACGGCATTGTTGACGGCTTGGATTACAATATATGGTCCAGGAATTACCACAAGGAGAACGCGAGGTGGGAGGAGGGAGACGCTAATTATGACGGTACCGTTGACGGGTTAGACTATAATGTATGGTCGATGTATTATAAGAGGACCTGCCCGGCGCTCGGTCCGTAAGGGAAATAGCCCCGGCCGCGGAAAGGTTGCGCCTTTTGTAGCCCGGGTTCAAACGCGGGCTATTCTTCGCTGTTTATGAAGCATATTAAACCCCCCCAGCCAAGCCTCCGCCGGGCGTTGCTCCGCCTCGAGGTGGCCGTCGCGACGGACCGGGCGGCGAGAATCCGCATCAACGTCGGGCCGGGAGGCGGGTAGGCTGGGGCAGTTCAGTTGCATTCGAACTGCAAATCGGCCATCCGCAATCCGGGGTCGGGTGCGGCCCAGCGCTCCCCTCTGGGTCGCGGTTAAACGGCGGGGGTTGCGTTGGTGCTGCCATGGTGCCTCGTCCCGCGTCCCTCATCCCTCCGCGCGTGCCACGTGCCTGGTGCCTGGTGCCTCCCCTGGTGGCTGGATTTCGGTGAGCTTAGCCGAACCGTGCCCGGCTTGCCCGCCGTAGTCCCGATGTACATCGGGACGAAGGCGGGTGCCTCTTGCCCGCGGATGCCGCGCTCGCCGACACCTGTGCATGCGCAGGTCCCTTTAGGAATTACGCTTACGGATTGTCAGAAGCGCGGTATACTGGCGGCGGTGTGGGCAAGGCCTGGGGGCTGCATTTCGGCTTTGTTCCTGCCGGGCCCCGCTGAATTACTTTCCATACGTAACAGGAGGTCACCGTGGAGCGGGAACAGTCTTGCACCCGGAATCGGCGACCCGTGCTTGAGCTGCTTGAGCCCAGGCTGCTGCTGGATGGCCTCACCGAGCAGCAGGCCATCCAGCTTTTCAACGCCTCGCCCGCCCTGTTCGCCGAAAACCAGGGCCAGTGGGCTGATGAAAGCATCCGCTACGTCCACGACGGGGCCGCCGCCAGCGTGGCCATGACGGACGCCGGCGTCATCTTCCGCCTGTTCCGGCAAGAGGCCGATGAGGGCTCCGAGGCTGCGGAATGGGCGGGCAGCCTGGAGCCAGGGCCCGCGGGGGACCTGCCCGGGCTCGAAGATCACGCCGTCGAGAGCCTTGAATTCTCGGTGAGCTTCGTGGGGGCCAACACCGTCCGCCCGGTGGGCCTGGAGCAGGCCGAGACCTACTTCAACTACTTTATCGGGGAGCAGGCCAACTGGCGCGAGAACGTTCCCACGTACGGAGTGGTGGCCTATCCGGGGCTGTACGAGGGGATCGAGCTGCTGACGTTCGGCCTGCGGAGCCACCTGAAGTATGAGTTCCACGTGGGCCCAGGGGTCGATTACGAGCAGATCCAAATCGCCTATGAGGGCATCGCGGGTCTGTCGTTGTGCGAGGACGGCTCGCTTCTGGTGGACCTGGGGGAGGGTTGGGGGACCATCGTGGACGACGCCCCGTACATCTACCAGGTCATTGGCGGGAAGACGGTGGAGACCCCCGGGCAGTTCGTGCTCCTGGATGAGTTCAGCTATGGCTTCGCGCTTACGGGCGGCTACGACCGGACGGTCGAGCTGGTCATTGACCCGGACCTGGCCTGGGCGAGCTTCCTAGGCGGCAGCAACCCCGACTTCGGCTATGGGATCGCGGCCGACGGCGCGGGCAACGCCCTACTTACAGGCGAGACATGGTCCAGCGACTTCCCCACACCCGGGGGCTTCGACACCAGCCTCGGGGGGGAGTACGACGCCTTCGTGGCGAAGGTGAGCCCATCGGGCCTGCTGGCCTGGGCCAGCTTCCTGGGCGGCAGCAAGGACGACTACGGGTATGGCATCGCGGCCGACGGCGCGGGCAACGCCCTCCTGGCGGGTGACACGTTCTCCAGCGACTTCCCCACCCCCGGAGGCTTCGACACCAGCCTGGGCGGGACGCGCGACGCCTTCGTGGCCAAGGTGAGCCCGACGGGCTTGCTCGTCTGGGCCAGCTTCCTGGGCGGCGGCAACCGCGAATACGGCTGGGGGATCGCGGCCGACGGTGCGGGCAACGTCCTCTTGACGGGCAAGACATTTTCCAGCGACTTCCCCACCCCCGGAGGCTTCGACACCAGCCTGGGTGGGGCCTGTGACGCCTTCGTGGCGAAGGTGAGCCCGACGGGCTCGCTGGCCTGGGGCAGCTTCCTGGGCGGCGGCGGCGACTATGACTACGGCTGGGGGATCGCCGCCGACGGTGCGGGCAACGCCGTGCTGGCGGGCGAAACAAACTCCGCCGACTTCCCCACCCCCGGAGGCTTCGACACCAGCCTGGGCGGGGCCTGCGACGCCTTCGTGGCCAAGGTCACCTCGGCGGGTTCGCTGGCCTGGGCCAGCTTCCTGGGCGGAGGGAACGAGGACTACGGCCTTGGCATCGCGGCCGACGGTGAGGGCAATGCCCTCCTGACCGGCCTCACAACCTCCGCCGACTTCCCCACCCCCGGAGGCTTCGACACCAGCTACGGCGGGAAGGGCGACGCCTTCGTGGCGAAGGTGAGCCCGACGGGCTTGTTGGCCTGGGCCAGCTTCCTGGGCGGGGACTGCGGCTACGACCGCGGCTGTGGGATCGCCTCCGACGGTGCCGACAACGCCCTCCTGACGGGCTACACGTGGTCCAACGACTTCCCCACCGCCGGAGGCTCCGACAGCAGCTACGGCGGGGGCGGCGACGCCTTCCTGGCCAAGGTGACCCCGGCGGGGCTGCTGGCCTGGGCCCTACGACTACGGCTGCGGGATCGCGGCCGACGGCGCGGGCAACGCCTTCGTGACCGGCTACACGCGGTCCAGCGACTTCCCCACGCCTGGGGGCTTCGACACCAGCCTCGGCGGGTACTGGGACGCCTTCGTGGCCCAAGTCCTGCTGGCCCCTCACCTGGCCGGCGATGCCAACCTCGACGGCTGCGTGGATGGCCTGGACTACAACCTCTGGTCTTTGCACTACCTCACCCCGGGAGGCTGGAGAGGTGGCAACTTCAACAACGACGGCCTCGTTGACGGCCTGGACTACAACATCTGGTCAGTGCATTACCTGGAGGAGCTGAGCGAGGGCTTGGGTGGCCCGGCCGGCGGCGCGGCCGAGGCCGCCGCGGAGATGGAAAGCCTGATCGGCCCAGCCGCCGCGGGCGGCCAGGCTCGTGGCCGCCGGGCCGACAACGGGCCTTTGTCATCTATGGCCGACTTGCCGATGGCCCCCGCGGCGGGGCCTGGGAAGCTGCTTGTGGACAAGGCCAGCGCCCCCGCCTGGCCCAGGCTGCCGGCGGAGAGAGCCAGCGATCAGTCGGCGGAGGCAAGACCGCGACGCCGAGCCGAAACTGCCAGCCGCGATGGGCACCAGCGGCCGCTGGAGGCGGAACTGGAGGCGTTGGCTGTGCCCAGCCTGTGGGTGCTGAAGTCGGCCGTCTGACCTCGGCGCGCCGCGGCGGGGACGTCGTCAATCCCAAGACCCTCTCGTTTCGGAAGGGCTCGCGGGACTATCCGCACTCGCCCGTGGCCGACCCGGGATGATCGGTCCCACCGCGGGCGTCCTATTTCCCGGCTGGCGGGGGCGTCGGCGCCGGAGGCTCCAGGATCGCCGCGGGACGGTCCTTCAACAGCTTGCGAGCGGCCTCCGCGACGCGTTTGTGCAGACCGTCCATGGTCGGCTCGGCAGGCGGGCTTTCCCCCTCCCAGTCGCCCAAGCTCCCTGCCCATATGGAGGCATCGTAGACGGCCTCGGGCAGCCTGCCGGTCACCTTGGCACGGGGCACCTGGTAGCGGACCGTCAAACCTGCGGCCCGGCAGGCCACCTGGAGGCACTCGTGGGGACTGCGGTTTCGAAGGTCGAGTGTCATCGGGATCGGGGCGGCCAGACCCAGGCGGAAGGCCATGTCGAGGTCCCCGGCTCGGCAGATCTTTTGAACCACTTGGGCGAGATTTTCAGACGCGACGGCGAATCTCTCCATGGGCAGGTTGGCCGGATCCACGACCGTGACGTCACGGGTTGATTCCAACTCCAGCTCGGCGATCTGAGAGGGCAACACGCGGTACCGCTCCGGCGGCGCGCCCGGCCGCGCCAACTCCAGGGCCGTGATCTCGCGCTCGCCGTCGCCGGCGGTCAAGAACAGGATGCTCACCTTTGTGTCTTTGGGCAGTTGGGATCGGGCCCCCTGCTCCAACAAGTCCCAGCCGCTGATCCTGTACGTCTCGACCCGAATCGTCAGGCCCAGCTCCTTCTGCCACGTCTCGGCCGCCTTGCGAACCTTGTCGGCCTCGAAGGTCCTGTGGAAGCCGTACTCGGGGCTGGCCTTGGCGGCGCGGATGAACTGCGCCAGGAGCTCTTCCGGCACCGGCGGGGGAAGGGGCGGCTGAATCTTGGGGGCGGGTTGGGTCGAAGCGGCCTCCCCGAAGAGGCCCGGCTCGGCCTGCTCTGCCAGAACGCACGCGGCCGACGCTGCCAGAAGGCACAGCAGCGCGGTTCGGCGGATGATGCTTCGTCGGTTTCGGTTCATCTGTCTCACTCCTCGTGTTTGGACCTGCGGGTCATGTGGAGTTTCCGGTCATTGCCACCAGCGTGTACCGCAGGCGGCTGTCGCTCAGCTCGAATTCGGCCATACGGAAGTTCCGGAGCATCCGCCCGAGGTCGTGTCTGAGCTTGGCAGCAGGGACCGACGCCCCGCCTCGGAAGGCGTAGGAGATAGCTCCCTCCGGCGACTTGGCCAGGTAGAAGCCGTTCCGCACGCCGACGGAGGCGAAGTAGCCGCGGAGGGCCTGTTGGACGTCCTCCTGCCCGGCGTTCACCGGAAGCGGCTCGGGCCCGGCCGGCGCGACGATCTGCGGGACGGCTTCGCCGCCGCCGCAGGGCCGCCGTCACGTCGCCCGGCGCCGGGCCCGGCCCGGCCCGGTCCGCCAGCCGCGCCAGCGCCTCGGCGAGCGCCCCTTCAAAGTGCTCGTCCTCGTTCGTCATCGATCTTGCCCTATCCAGCCTCTGAGTTTCCTGATGGCCGCGTGGGTCCTGCTTTTGACGGTTCCTTCCGGCAGGCCCAGGGCCTCGGCCGTCTGGGCGACGCTGAGCCCGCGCTCGTAGCGGAGGATCACGACCGCCCGCAGAGCCTCATCCAGCCTGGCCAGCGCCTCGCCCAGCCTTTCAACGCTATCATCCTCGTGGCCGACGGAATCGCCCTCGGCCTGCCGCCGGGCCGCGGCCGAACGTTCCCGCCGCAGCCGCCGACCCAGCGAGCGCCGGTGCTTCCGGCAGCGATTGAACAGGATGCCGAACAGCCAGGGACGCAGCTTCGTCTCCGGCCGGGCACGCTTGGCGGTGTCCCAGGCCGCGATCAGCGTGTCCTGGGCCACGTCCTCGGCCGCGTGGCGGTCGCCCAGGTACAGGTACGCCGCCCGCACCAGGGCCGGGCCATATTCCCGCACCAGACGCCCCAGCGCCTCGCGCTGGCGCCGCCGGAGACGCCCGAATAGCTCACGCTCGAGACGCTGCTCATCTGGCTGGGCTTCCACGCGGTCGTCGTTCCCATTGGCTGCCTTGTGCCGGCGGCCCGGTGGCGCTGGCTTCCGGGCCTGCGACATAAGGGAATACCCTCTTGCGTTGATCCGTTCGCACTGAATGATATTTTTCCGCCGATGGCCCGGCAACGCTGTGGCCATCTGAATCCCTCCGTCGTTCCGGCGTCAGCGAGTAGTGTAACGAATTGTGTGTAAGTTCGTAGTCGTCGTGGGCTGTTGAAAGCTGTTGATTGTGTTGACAGCGGGGTGGCGGTTCAGCGGGCGGCCAGAAGGCCTACCACCGTCGGCCGAGCGACGGCAAGCGATTTTCTGGAGCTGGATGGACAGCCAGGTTCGCCAAGGGACCACACAGTTGATCGAACAGCTGCTGGAAGCGGAGATGCAGGCGCATCTGGCCGCCGGTTGGAACCAGCGGACCCAATCCCGCAGAGGCTACCGCAACGGGCACTACCGGCGTTGGCTGAGGACCCCCCACGGGGTCTTGCAGGTGGCCGTCCCGCGCTGTCGCCAAGGTCGCCTGGATTGCTCGGCGATCTTTGACCGCTACCAGCGGCGGATCGCGGACGTGGAGCGGGTGCTCCGGCATGCCTACCTGCTGGGCACCAGCACGCGGGCCACCGCGGAGTTGGCCGAGCAGGTCTTCGGCGGCTGTGTCAGTCACCAGACCATCAGCCGCCTGCTGCGATGGCTGGACGGGCAACTGGCCGCCTGGCGGAACCAGCCGATCGCCCCCGTGTACAGGGTCGTTTACGTCGACGGGATGCAGGTCGATGTCCTGGGCGGGGATCGGATCGTGATGTTGGTCTGCGGGCAGCGGCAGGACGAGCAGCTGGACCTGCTGGACTTCTGTGTCTCCACGGGCGAGCAATGCCGGCAGCTGCTCGGCGAACTGCGTCGGCGGGGCCTGGAGGGGGTGGAATTGTTCGTCAGCGACGAGTCCGGGGCGATCCGCTCGGCCCTGGAAGAAGTGTATCCGGAGGTGCCTTGGCAGCACTGCAGCTTCCATCGCCTCTCGGCCTTACGGGACGACATCGGCCCCACAGAGTTCCGCGATGCCATGCTGGCGGAGGCGGCCTGCGTGTTCCGCTGTCCCTCCCGCCAGGCCGCCGTCGATGCCGCCTTGGCTTGGGCCAGACGCTGGAAAGCCTCGGCGCCGTGGGCCGTGCAGCACTTCATGACCGACCTGACGGACAGCCTGAGGTTTTACAGCTTACCCGAGGACTGGTGGAGAAGGGTCCGCACCAACAACCCCCTGGAACGCCTGATCCGCACGCTGCGCATGCGGCTGCGGCCCATGGGCTGCTTCCACGACCACCCCGCCATCGAACGAGCGATCTTCGGACAGCTCCTCCGATGGCACAAAATCAAACTTACACACAATACTTGACACTACC
>LJUF01000049.1 GCA_001303665.1 Phycisphaerae bacterium SM23_33
CTTTTCGCTCCAGGTCTCGATGGGGAAGGAGCAGTGCTGCCAGGTGCCCAGCAGGTCGGTGAACTTCAGGTCGACCATCTCGGCGCCGTGTCGCTCGGCGAACTCGAAGAACAGCTTTGGCGTCACGCCTCAAGCCCTTTCAGCCCGTGGCCCTTGTGAGATTCAGGCCTCACCGGGGGTTTCCATATGGCCCCCCGCCCGCGACCATCGTGGGCCATGCCTGGGTGATTCTACCTTCGCGGCACGCTCCGGCAAGTGCGAATGTGCGGCGGCCGCAGCAGCGGACTAACGTATTCCACGTCGCCCGCGCCCGCCGCCTTCCCCGTCTCCGCCCGCCCGCCCTGTGGCTGCCCTCCGCCACGAGCTCCGCTTGGGGTATTGCGGCGGGGCGGGGACCCCAAACGCGATAGGTCCTCGCGTTGGGGGAGCCCCTTCCCTACCCGGCCGCCGCAGGACAGAGGCCGCACAAAGGGCCTCGGCCCCGTGCGGCCTCGGGAGTAGCTTCCATCGCTGCCCTATGTTACCATGACCTCCGGCCGCGGGGTAGTCCCGGAGCGGCTGGCCATAGGTTCGCCGACCGCCAGCAGCCAGGAGCGTCAAGCGCCCGTCGGACACTTTGTGAGCGATGGCGGGGTCCCATACGATCTGTATAAGACCCCCATGAGGCGAGCGGCTGTGATCGAAAGGCCTTAGGTGCAGGACCTCCGGTCCCTTTGCCAGTGGCTTCGCGCCGGGCCCAATGCGGTAAGCGGCTCCAGCCAGGGGCCTGATCCAGCCGGTCTGTTTGCTGTTGCGTCAGCTCAACCACGAGTGAGGCAGACGGACGATCAACAAGATTCTGCCATTCCTTCTGCTGATGCTTTTGGCGATCGTGCTCGCTGTGGCTCTGACGTTTGTCACGGTCGAGGCTCCCAGAGCGCTTGACCGTCTCGTCGATCGGCTCTCGGGTGTTCCGCACTTCCACCCAGTCAGTGAGCCTGAGCTGATAGAGGAATTCATGCGTTCCAACTACATGACGCTGATCGGGTACGCTTGTCTGAGCGCGGTGATCCTCTTGATAATCGCAGGGCTCATCACCGAGAGAACGGTCCTGGCTTCCGCGGGAGCCATCGCGTTCTTCCTTCCAAGCTTTGGGCACTTCGCGGTACACATGTTCTTCCTCGCTGGGTTGGGGATACTGAGGGTCCTGTGGCTGCCCTTCTGGGGCGATCCGATGAAACTGGGAGGTATTGCCTACCTACCATATATGATCGTCGTGTATCCCCTGGCGCTGGTGCACGTGGATGTCAGCGGGTACGTGCCCCTGCTCGTCATTGGGCTGGGCTTCATGGTGTTCCTCCTGGCTGAAGTCGCCTGGCTGTACGGCAAGTTACTCAGAAAGGGAACCGTGGACCTCTGGTTGTACCGATTCTCGCGCCACCCGCAGTACTTGGGGTGGCTTGTGTGGAGTTACGGCCTCATGCTATCGGCATCTCAACAAGCGCCTGCCCGTGGTGGCCAGAACCCTGGGCTCGGTCTGCCCTGGCTGATTTGTTCGCTGGTGATCATCTGCGTGGCGCTGGCGGAGGAGATCAAGATGGGCAGGGAGCGCGGCGACGAATATGCAGCTTATCGGGCCGCGACGCCGTTCATGCTCCCGCTGCCCAGGCTTGTTTCGACGATGATAACGATGCCGATGAGGGCGGTGCTCAAGAAAGATCGCCCCGAGAACGCAAAAGAGCTTCTCATCACGTTCGGGATCTATCTTGCGATTCTGCTGCTCCTGTCGGTGCCTTTTCTACTCCTGGATGCTCCCAAGTACGGATGGTGGGCCTGGCCGCGAATATTCTCATAACCAACGCGGTCTGGGAACTTGCGTCCAATCCGGCAGCCTGCCTTAACACGCCCATCCATCAGACCCGCGGTTCGCCCGGAGTTGTACGGGGGGCCTCTTCTACTCATACTCAGCGGCAGCCTCTCAGGAGGGCCGCTCATGCCGGCGTCGCACAGCGGGGGCTCGGCAAATGAGCCGCCGTCACAACCCCATGCAATGAACCCCACAGACACAGCCGCTGCAGGAATGGCCCTGGCGCACGTGTGTTGTCTCCCTTACCCGTGGACACCCGGCAAAGACCTGCACCCGGCCCAGGCAGATATATGCCCGCCGAAAAGCAACAGCCGCCAAGACATTGGGGCCTGCCCCGCACAAGCAAGGTCACCGGGCCCGAGTTACCTCGGGCCTTGCGGTCGGATGCTCAAGGCAGCCTCCTCCCCGTTTGCCTTGCCCATGCCTTCTCCGGGCCGGCCGTAAGGCACGCGCGTCAGGCCTGGCTGAGCCGGATGGGCAGCGGGTCCTTGGAGGTGTACAGGTGATCCAGCAGATCGCAGGTCAGCTCGCCGCGGACGGCGGCGAAATCTTCTTCGAAGTAGAGGTTGCTCAGCTCGGCCGGGTCCTCGAGGAGGTTGAAGAGCATCCCCGTTCGCGCCCCGGGGTAGTAGATGAGCTTCCACTGTTCGCTGCGGATGGCGAAGCAGGCGGCGTACTGCCGGTCGGGCAGGTCGTCCAGCTCGCAGACCACCCGCTCGCAGCCCTGCTCGGGGCCGCCCAGCAGCATGCCGGAAAGGTCTCTGCCCTGGACCCCCGGATGGCTCGGCAGGCCCAGCAGCGACATGAGCGTCGGGTAGACGTCGATTTCCTGGACCATGGCCTTCACCCGCCGGCCCGCCGAAAGCCGACCGGGCCAGGAGACGATGAACGGGATCCGCATCAGGCCGTCGAACAGCAGCGACCCCTTGTACAGCAGGCCGTGATCGCCCACGTACTCGCCGTGGTCGGAGATGAAGACGACGATCGTGTTCCGCGACAGCCCCAGCGCGTCCAGCTCGGCCAGCAGTCTGCCGATGCACCCGTCGATCTGGGAGATCATGCCGTAGTAATTGCCCAGCGCCCACTGGAACAGCTCGGGCGGGTAGGTTCGCCTCCGCTGGATGGCCCTGAGCACCCCCTCCGGCAGGCGCGCGGGATAGCATCGGTCGCGGTCGAACTCCGCCGGAGCGGGCATCTGCCCGGGCGGGTACATCCGGCTGAACTCCAGGGGGGCGTTGAAGGGGTGGTGCGGGTCCACGAACGAAACGTGGGCGAAGAACGGCCGCTGTCGGCTGTCACGAATGAACCCGACCGCCTTTTCCACGATGAAGTGGGACGGGTGAAGGTCGGCCGGGACGTGAGAGTCAAAAAAGTCGCTGACGAGGGGGTGAAAGACGCGCGTGGCCGGGGGGCTGTCGCCGAACTTCACCCCGCCGCGCGGGCGTCCCCAGTTCTCGGCCACGTGGTGCCCGACGTGCCCTGGGGAAACCTCGCTCAGCCAGTCGAGGTAGTGGCCCCAGTTGTTGTCGGCCACCGGGTAGCGGCAGTCGAATCCGTAATGCGTCTTGAAGGGGTCCTCAACGGCGGCCTTCGTCGCCGCCGAGAGGATGCCGGCCGGGGCGAGAAAGGGCGTGACGTCGGTAAGCTCATAGTCACTTTCCAGGACGTCCCTGGTGTAGCCTTCCGGCGTGAAGTGGAGCTTGCCGAACATCCCGGTGCGGTATCCGGCCCGCTTGAGCGTCTCGGCGAGGGTGATCTCCTCCGGCGGGAGAATGCCCATGCTCGGCATCCGGAGGGAGCGCGGGTAGCGCCCGGTGTGGATGGCGCCGCGCGAGGCCATGCAGACCGGGCAGTTGGTGAAGGCCCGCTCAAAGAGGACCCCCTCGGTGGCGAGCCGGTCAATGTTGGGCGTGCGGATGATCGGGTTGCCCATGCAGGCCAGCGCGTCGGCCCGATGTTGATCGGTCATTATCAGCACGACGTTGGGCCTGCGCGTCGTCCTGGCGTGCTGGCCTGCCGGCTTGTCGACCATGCAATATGCTCTCCTCGAAGGTGCCGGACCGCATCGGCGGCACGGCTCGGGTCCGCCGATCCGGCCGCGGGCGGGTTCAACGGCCATCAGAATACCCGATCCGCGCGGTGAGGCAACGCCGTCGGGCAATGCCAGGTGCCGAGCCCGCCCGCGGCCGGGGCAATCCGCCCGCGAGATTCCGCCGCCTTGTGGCGCGAAGCGTCCCTGCGTACAGTAGAGACCGACGCCAACGGGGAGGAAGGAGCCGCTGGACATGGTGACGCTGCGGGAGAAGTTTCACGGCTGCATCGCCGGGTCGTGGGTGGGTTCGGCGATGGGCGCGGCCGTGGAGAGTTGGTCGCGGGAGAAGATCAAGCAGGCGCACGGCTATCTGGACCGGCTGCTGCCCTACCGGCACTACACCGCCCAGACCGATTGGCTGCGCGAGCCCGGCACCACCGAGGACGGCATCGAGCGGCAGAAGCTCATTGCCACCGCCATCATCGAGAAGAAAGGCCGCATCACCGCCCAGGACCTGCTGGCCGTGTGGCTGCGAGACCTGGACCCCGAGAAGATGCGCTACAAGCAGGAGCGCTTCGACCGCTCGCTGCTGGAGCTGGCCCGGGCGGGCGTGCCCGCCTCGGAGCTGGGCCGGCTGTGGCCGTTCTCCAACGTCGTGGCCATGGCCCGGGCCTCGCATCCGCTGGGGCTGATCAATGCCGGCGACCCGGAGGCGGCCGCCGACGACTCCTTCGAGGTCGGCCAGGTGTACGCCGCCAAAACCGCCTTCGGCCTGCGCTGGGCGGCGCTGTACAACGCCGCCGTGGCCGAGGCCTGCCGGCCGGGCGCGACCGTGGAGTCGGTCCTCGATACCGCCAAACGCTTCGTGCACCACCGGGCCGAGCCCGGAAGCCTGTACGCCCTGTACGACACCATCCAGCAGGAGGTCAATCAGGGCCTGGAGCTGGCCGCCAGGCACACCGACCCGATGGCCCTGCGCGATGAGTTTTACGGGTTCTACGAGGGCGGGCGCTACTTCAACTACGGCCAGTCGCAGGCCAACGAGATCGTGTCGAAGGGCCTGGCCGTCTTCGCCGTCTCCAGCGGCGACCCCAGGCAGGCCATCCTGACGGCGGTGAATTTCGGCCGGGACACCGACTGCCTCGCGGCCGTGGCCGGCGGCCTGGCCGGGGCCCTCACCGGCGCCGGCGCCCTCCCGCGGGAGTGGACCGACCAGGTCAACCAGGCCACCCGGCAGGACCCCTACACCAACAATCGCCGCAGCATCGAGGAGACGGCCGACGGCCTGCTGGCGGCGTTCCTCACCCGGCGGCAACGGATGGAAGAATACGTTCGGATGATGGGCGAGCACGCCTATCTGGAGTAGAGGGCGACGCGCGGAGGTAAGCCGGTGCAGCAGCGGATCATGCCGGATATCGCCGGGGGCGGGTGCGGGGTCTGCTGGCTCGTGGCGGCGGTCTGCTTCCTGGCGGCGTGCAGCGCCCTGCCGGCCGGTGCGCGTCGGCGACGCCGCCCAGCTCAGAAAGGCCGTCGCCGAGGCCAGGCCGGGAACGACTATCCTGCTGGCCGATGGGACTTATCAAGTGAACGACCTGCCCATCCAGCAGGATCAGCTCAGCCTGCGCGGCGAAAGCGGCGACCGGGAGAAGGTCATCCTCGACGGGGCAGGAGAATTCTCAAGGGTCATCCGCATCCGGGGGGCCAAGGAGCTGCTCATCGCCGACCTGACCGTCGCCAACAACAAGCAGTACGGCATCTTCTTCTACGGCGACAGCGACGTGCAGCGGCTGAGGGTGTACAACGTCAAGTTCCAGAACTGCTGGGTCCGCGGGCTGAAGGGCACCGACGCCGCCCGGATCAACGACAGCCACACGCGGCGCCACCCCCTGGAGGTGATTCGCAAGATCCGCCCGGCCGGCGGCGAGGTGCGCTACTGCCTGTTCGTCAACGACGACATCAATCCGCACCAGCAGCCGTACGGCGGCGACTACATCGGGGGGATCGACATGATGTGGGTGAAGGACTGGGTCATCGCCGACAACGTCTTCGTCGGCATCCGCGGCCGCCACGGCGGGGGTCGCGGGGCGGTCTTCGTGTGGGTCAACAGCGAGGACGTCGTTGCCGAGCGGAACATCATCATCAACTGCGACCGCGGCATCTGCTTCGGCAACCCTTCCGGCAAGCCGCCACACATGACCGGCGGCGTCGTCCGCAACAACTTCATTGTCGCGGGCAAGAGCGAACCCATCGAAATCTGCCGCGCCCGCAGCACCACCGTCTGCAACAACACCGTCTTCTGCGCCGCCCTTACCCACAGGGCGGTGCAGTTCCACGGCGGCAACGAGGCCGGCCGGTGCCTCAGCAACCTCGTTCGCGGCCAGCTGAGCCTGGAGCCGGGCGTTCTGGCCGACAGCAACATCGTCGGCGAGCTGGACGGCTGGTTCGTCAACCCGGCCGTCGGCGACCTGCACCTGACGGCCAGGGCCGCGGCGGCCGTCGGCAAGGGAAAGCCGCTGGTAGAAGTCACCGAGGACTTCGACCGCCAGAAGCGCAAGGACCCGCCCGACGTCGGCGCAGATGAATTCCCGCCCCAGCAGAAGGGGCCGCAGACGGCCCCCGGCTCACGCCTGTAGGCCGGCGGGGCTCTCCCTCGCTCAGGAGGAGTCCGCCCGTGGCGTCGGCCCAGGCATAGAGCCCAACACAATCTGCGAATCAAAAGTGGCGTTTTTTTGCCGCCCCAGCGCGGTAGAATCCGCCCCTTTGCGTCCGGCTCCGGCCGGAAACTTTCAGGAGCTGTGCAGATGTCGTCAGCGGTGAGCATTGAAATCAAGCGCGTCAGCATCCCCACCTATGTCATGGGGCCGGACAGCCCGTACCCGTCCTTCCACTGGCGGGCCTGGCACGGCCACTATCCCTTTTCCACGCAGCTCGACTTGTCCACCGAAAAACGCCCGGTCGAGCACAGGATCGTCGTGCTGGAAAACGACTACGTCCGCGCCGAAGTGCTGCCGGACATGGGAGGCCGGCTGTACCGCCTCTACGACAAGGTCGCCCGGCAGGAAACCTTCATGGTGCCGCCGTCGGTCAAGTTTCAGAACATCGCCCTGCGCGGGGCGTGGATTGCCGGCGGCATCGAGTTCAACTTCGGCTATCGCAGCCACACGGCCGTGACCTGCTCCCCGGTTTCCTGGGCCACGCGGAAAGACGACGACGGAGGCGCCTGCGTGTGGGTCGGCACCGTCATCCGGCCGATGGAATCGCGCTGGGCGGTGCGGATCGGCCTGAAGCCCGAGCGCTCCGCCCTGGACCTGCGGATCTTTACCATGGGCCCGCTGGTGCTGCCGGGGATGATGTACTGGTGGACCAACGCCACGGTGGAAGTCGGCCCCGAGAGCAGGTTCTACTACTGGGGGACCTACGCCGGGGACTACGCCTCCCACAGTTGGCCGTGGACCGACGGCATGGACTTTTCCTGGTACCGCAACCGCCTCTTCGGGGCGGACATGTTCCTCATGGAGCCGCAGCGCGACTACCTGGGCTTCTATGACTTTCAGCGGCAGCACGGGCTGGCCCAGACGGCCGACCGTTTCCACTCGCCGGGGCAGAAGTACTTCAGTTGGGGCAGCGACGAGCGCGGGCGGTACTGGGACTTCCTGCTGTCGGACTCCGGGCAGACGTACTGCGAGATTCAGCGAGGCCGGCTGCCCTCGCAGGGCCGGACCCACGGCTTCAGCGGGACCCAGGGCGACCTGGTGATCTCCGTCAACCGCGAGGGCCCCGATGCCGCCGTCATCCGCCTGCTCAGCGCCATCCCCCGAAAAGGCGTGCGCCTGGAGGCGTTCGCCGAGTCCGGCTCGCTGGGCGTCTGGGAAACCGGCCCCATGACCCCCGGCCGGCCGCTGTCGCACCGCCTGGCCCTGGGCCGGGGCCAGAGCGTCCGCCGGGCCCTGGTCACCGACCCCGCCGGCAGCGTGGTGATGGACTGGCATGAGTTCGACCTGTCCACCGAGGACTGGTACAAGTACCGCCCCGGCTTCGACGAGGCCAAGGCCAGCCTGGAGGAGCTCTTCGCCGAGGCCGAGCGGCGACGCTTCGCCCTCTGGCCCAACGGCACCGACAACGCCGCGAGGATGTACCGGAAGATCCTGGGCGTGGACCCCGGCCACTCCGGCGCCCTGGGGGGACTGGCGGAAATCGAGTACTACGCCGGCCAGTTCGCCAAGGCCGAGGAGCTGCTCCGCCAGGCCCTGCAGCGCCGGGCGATGGATCCGTCCCTGCTGACGCTGCGCGGCTGGACGCTTCTCGCCCTCAGCCGCCACGCCGAGGCGGTCGAGGCCTTCAGCATCGCCACCCGCTACGAGCCGGGGCGCCGCAACGGCCTGGTCGGGCTGATCTGGACGATGCTCAGGACCGGCAACCTGCCCGCGGCCGGCCGGATCTCCGAACAGCTCATGGCCCTGTACCCGGCCGACCGCTGGAGCCGCTGGCTGCGGACGATCGTGCTGCGGAAGACCGGGCGGACCAAAGAAGCCGCCCAGCTGGTCCGCGGCCTGCTGGCCGACGACCCGATCTGGTATCGCGCCAACGCCGAGGCCGCGATGCTGGGCGTGCCGACCGGCCTGGCCGCCGGCGAGCGCACGATCGCCGACGACAGCGTCATCGCCGCCACCGATTACCTGCTGCTGGGGCTGTGGGACGACGCCGTCGCCATCCTTCAACACGAGGATTCCGATGAGCCCTTCAGCCCGGCCGTGAGACTGGCCCACCTGGCCCACGCACAACATGGCCTCGGCGATAAGGCCGGCGCCAAGGCCACGCTCCGCAAGCTCGCCCGTTCGCCCCTCGAGCAGGCCACGCCCTGGACCACGGCGGCCATCGGCATCCTCAAGGAACTCGCCGCCGCCTATCCCGACCAGGCCATGATCCACTTCCTGCTGGGGAACGTCCTGTCCAGCCGGCGGCGCCTGGATGAGGCCATGCCCGAATGGTACCAGGCCGCGAAACTGGGCCTGGAGCACACCGTCGTGTACCGCAACCTCGCCGCCGCCGCGGATCACCTGGGAGAGAAGAAAAAGGCGCTGCGGCTGTACCGCAAGGCCTGGAAGCTCTCGGGCGCCAACCTCTACCTGTTCAACGAATTCGACCGTCTGCTGGCCGGCATGGGATTGCACCAGGAGCGCAACCGGCTCTACGGCGAGCTGCCCCAACGGGTCCGGGGGCGGTCCATCGTGGCCCTCCGCCGAGTGCCGCAGCTGCTGGACCTGCAGCGCTACGACGAGGCCCTGAGGGAGCTGGCCACCCGAACCTTCCTCAGCGGAGAAACCCACGAGCGCGTCGTCCGCGGGCAGTTCCTCGAGGCCCTGGTGGCCAAGGCCATGCAGCTCATGGACCAGCGCCGCTTCGGCCAGGCCCTCGAAGTCCTCCAGCAGGGGCTGACCTACCCTCGCAATCACAACGCCGGGCGCGTGAACTACAGGCCGGAGGAGTCGATCATCAACTACTTCCTCGGCCTGGCGCACGAGGCCGCCGGCGACGAAGAGGCCGCCCGCCGGCACTGGACCGCCGCCGCCCAGGAGCAACATTCCGAGGGCGAGCTGACCCAGGCCTACGAGATGATGGCCTGGGTGGCCCTGGGAAACCGCGCCCGGGCCATGAGCATCGCCCACGATTTCGAGCAGTTCGCCCGCGGCGAGAGAACGCCCGCCGGCCACTGGGGCTGGTTTGACGGCCCGGGCATATGCAAGCTGGGGCACGGGCTGGGACAGTTGGCCAAGGGCTGGCCCGACCAGGCCATGGCCGTTTGGCGCCAGGCCCTGGCCGAGGAGCCCGGCGGACGCTGGCTGCGCCCGCACGTGAACATGCCCGCCTGGCTGCTGGAGCGGATGTGCCGCCGCGTCACCGGGCCGGCCGAGAAGGCCGACGCGCGGCCAAGAGGCTGACCGATCGCCCGCCGATGGGGGAGCTCCGGCGGCATACGATAAGCCTTGAACCCGACGGGCCGCCCGAGCATACTCCTGTTTGATAACCGGCGGTCGTCGATTCCCGGCCTCCCGGCCCGGCGGCGGCGAATCGAGAACCGTCAATCCCTGCCTGGGTTCCTGCCCACCCCTATGGGGCGGGCGGCAGGCAGGAAAAGTCCGGTAGGGTGCCCGAGCGGTTGAAGGGGCCGGTCCTGAAAACCGGTGTCCCGATGACATCGGGACCGTGGGTTCGAATCCCACCCCTACCGTTGGCCAAGTGCCGCTTCTTGATCGAAGAGCTGGAGGCGGCCGGCGGCTTCGCCGTGCCATTGGCAACGGGCAACGTGCAATTGCCAATTCCCGAATGCCTGTGTCTGACTGCCCAGTCCGGAGGTTACGTCTGTGCCAGCCAAGCCCCATATTCTCATCCTCATGACGGACCAGCAGCGCGCCGACTGCCTCAGCGGCGCCGGCCACCCCGTGCTGCGCACGCCCAACCTGGACCGCATCGCCGCCGAGGGCGTGCGCTTCGCCAATGCCGTCACCACCTGCCCGCTGTGCATGCCGGCCCGGGCCAGCTTCGTCTCCGGGCTGTACTGCCACAACCACGGCATGTGGGCGAATTCCGGCCGGCTGCCGGCCGACGACGAGACCTTTTTCCACCGCCTCCGAAGCGCCGATTACTACACCGGCTACATCGGCAAGAGCCACTTCTACGAGCACCGCCCCGGCGACCACCTGAGGAACCACGAGGACTACATGCACGCCCGCGGCATCGACTTCGTGCACGAGACCACCGGCCCGTGGGCGACGGCCAAGACCGCCTCCTACCTGTCCGACTACTGGGGACTGGAGCGGTGGCAGGCCTACCAGGCCGACTACCAGCGCCGCCGGGGCAACCCCTGGGCGACCTGGCCCAGCCCGCTGTCGGTCGAAGACTTCCCCGACAGCTACGTCGGCCGCAGGGCCGTGGAGTTCCTCAGCAGCTATGACGGCGGCCAGCCCATCTGCCTGTTCGTCAGCTTCGGCGGGCCGCACGAACCCTTCGACGCCCCCGGCGAATATGCCTCCATGTACAACCCGAAGCGCTGCCCGCCGGCCATCCCGCCGGAGCCGACGGACGGCCTGCCGGCCGCGGCCGAGGCCTACGTCGCCAGCCGCTGGCACTTCCTCCGCGACCGCCAGGCCGTACCCCCGGTCCGGGCCAACTACTACGGCAAGATCTCGCTGATCGACGGCTGGGTCGGCCGCATCCTCGACGCCCTCACCGCCCGCGGCTGGCTGGACGACACGCTGGTGGTGTTCTGGTCGGATCACGGCGAGATGGCCGGCGACCACGGCCGGCTGTTCAAGTCGGTCTTCTACGAATCCGCCTTGCGGGTGCCGCTGCTGCTCCGCTGGCCGGGGCAGATCCCCCCCGGGCAGGTCCGCCCCCACCTGGCCCAGACCATCGACGTCTTCGACACGCTGCTGGAGGCGGCCGGCTGCCAGCCCTCCGCCCGGAGCTTCGGAAAGAGCCTGCTGCCCGCCGCCCGCGATGCCTCGGCGCCGCTGCGCCAGGCCGCCTTCAGCGAGGTGGCGTGGAGCGACGGCAGCGCCGGCCGGCAGGAGTCCGCCCTGACCACCATGGTCTGCACCGGCCGCTACAAGTACGCCGTCAACCACGCCGGCGAGCCCCTGCTGCTGTTCGACCTGCGCGAAGACCCGCACGAGCAGAACAACCTCCTGGCCGGCGGCGACTGCACCGAGCTGCGAGAGCAGCTCGATCGCAGCATCTACGAATGGCTACTGCAGACGCAGGTGTGTCTGTAATCGGCCGGCGGCGGCCGGAAACGGCCGGGCCGGATTCGGCAGCCCTCGGCCTCCTACAATGGCATGGGTTCGCAGTAGGAGAAGCCATATGGCCTATGTGCTCAGGATCATACTCGGCATCGCGCTCGGGGCGGCCGGCGGCTACGGCTTGAGCTGGCTGCTTTGCCTCCGGGGCGGCTGCCCCCTCACCTCCAACCGCCCGCTGATGATGGTGATGGGCGGGCTTCTGGGCCTCTGGCTGGCCACGGGCGGCTACTCCGCCCTCAAGGCAGGCCAGCCGGTCAGCTTCGGCAAGGACCTGACCACGCCCGAGCAGTTCGCCGCACAGGTCACCCAGGCCGGCGGGCCGGCGCTGGTGGATTTCTACACCCCCGCCTGCCCCCCCTGCCGGCGGCTCGCGCCCATCCTGGCCGAGCTGGAAAAGCAATACCAGGGCCGCATCGCCTTCTTCCGCGTCGACGCCGGCCGCGCCGACGCCCTGGCCGCCGAGCATCGCATTCAGGCCGTGCCCACCCTGCTGCTGTACCGTTCCGGCCGGCAGACCCTCCGCATCGAAGGGCTCCGCTCCAAGGAAGACCTCACCCGCCTGCTGGACGGCCTGCTGACCGAGTAGGCTGCCCCCCGCGACGGCGGGCTTCAACTGGCCACTACCGGTTCTGCGACACGGCCGAGGCCACGACTTGGCCGATCTGCCGGCCGAAGGCCTCCTGCACGTCGGTCAGGGCCTCGGCGGCCGCCTGCTTTGCCAGCGCCCGCTGCTGAGTGTCCTGGAACGCCAGCGGATAGGCCTGCTGCCGGTGCGCGTCGCCCGTGGCCGTGCCCAGGATCATGCCCGTGCGGCAGTCCGCCAGCACCGCCTGCATGACGGTGCGGTGCTCGCAGACGTTCCCCGGCACCAGCCACAGGCCCAGCAGCGTCCAGTACAGCGCGGCGGCGTCGTTGTAGTTGTCCACCGAGCTGTCGGCCTGGAGGTACACCAGCAGCAGCTCGCAGTTCATCCTCGCCGCCGCCACGCGCAGCGAATGCAGCGTGGGTCTGGACTCTTTGTGCACCAGCGGCGAAACCGGATGCACGCCGGTGATGAGCCTCTGCTGCTGGACGGCCTTGGTCCAGCCGGCCAGCTCCTCCGCGTCGATCGTCGCCAGCGCCGGCTGGCAGCCTGTACCGGCGGTTTCCAGCCTGGCCACGGCCACCGCCGTGGGCAGCTTGGCCCGCACGCCCGCGTCCAGCAGGTTGGCGATGTCGCTGTCGGTCAAGGCCCTTTCCAGCTGGCTGACCTGCTTGGGGTCGGTGATCACCCCGGACTGCCGAAGATCCGCCGCAACCATCGCCAGCGGACTGTGGGTCGCGCAGCCGGCGACCGCCGCCAGCAGCACCAGAACCCCACTGCTCTTTACCATCGGTTCTCTCCTTGGACTGCCGGGCTCACGGCATAAGGCCCGGCTGGCGGTGCTCGCAGGCAGATATCCCCCGGCGGCGGCGATGCGCAGCCGCGGATGCGAAAAAATCCGACGCGTTGACGCCGGCCGGTGCGGCGGTAACAATTGGCCCCGAAAGCAGCCCCATCGTGGACGAGCTGCAAAGAGAACTTATCCAACGCTGCCTGGGGGGCGACCGGTCGGCCTTCGAGGCCCTCCACGCCGCCCATGTCGGTCGCGTGCGGGCCTATCTGCTCCGCTGCGGCTTCGACGCGGCCGGCGCCGAGGACCTCACCCAGGATGTCTTCCTCCGCGCGTTCAGGTCGCTGCACACGTATGACGCCGCCAAGGGCAGCTTCCGACTCTGGTTGGCGGTCATCGCCCGCAACGTCGCCAACAAGCAGTGGCACCGGCGGGCCCAGGCCGAGAGCTTCGACCCCAAGCTGGCCGAGGAAATGTTCGCCGCACCCGACAACCCCCGCGACTGGGCCGAGGCCCGCGAGGAATCCCAGGCCGTCCGAGCCTGCGTCGACGCCCTGCCGGCCGACCTGGCCGAACTCGTCCGCCTCCGCTACGTGGACGCCCGGACCACGCGCGGCATCGCCGCCGCCACCGGCCTGCCCGAGGCGACGGTCCGCCTGCGGCTGGCCGAGGCCATCGCCATTCTGGCCCGCTGGCTAAGGGAAAAAGGCTTCGTGGAATAGCCCGCAGCCCTGCGCGGCCGGCGGGTTCGGCGGATATAAGATAGGTGGGACCATGAGCGAAGAACAGACAAGCCCCAATGATCGGCTGGAAGGCATGCTGCGGCAGTGGGGCGCCGAGGAGGCGGCCCAGAGATACCGATACGCCCAGCCGCCCCCGCGGCGCTCGGCCGTGGGCTGGACCTTTCGCGTGATCGCGACGTGGTCGGCCGCCGTGGCCACGGTGCTCATTGCCGTGGCCGTCGCCGTCATGCTGTTCAACTACATGCATCGCGGCGGCGGCGTTACGACCGCGCCGGCTGCCTCAAAGGACATTGACCGGCTGAAAGCCGACCTGGCAAAGGCACAGGACGAAGTCAAAGCGCTGCGAGCCGAACGCGCCGAGGACGGCAAGCTGCTCGCGGGCCTCACGGCCCGGTTGTCCGATCAGGAATCGCGGTTCCTGGCGCAAGTAAGCGACCTGGAGGGGGAACTGGAAAAGCTGCGGAAGGGCTCGGCCGCCGAAAAGGCAAAGCTCACCGACGAGGTGAAGCGGCTCGCCGGGCAGCTCGACGCCCAGCTCAAAGAGCTGACCGCCGCCGGCGCCGAGCTGGCCAAGGCCAAGGCCGAGCTGACCAACGCCAAGGCTGAGCTGACCAACGCCAAGGCCGAACTGGTCGCCGCACGGGCCGAAGCGGCCGACTCAGCCAGGCAGGTGGACGACCTCCGCAAGCGCCTGGCCGCGGCCGCGGACGAGCTGGACCGCGCCGCCAAGACCCAGCGGGACGCCCTGGCCGCCAGCCAGCAGGCCGCCAAAGAGCTGGCCGCCCTGAAGGCCAGGCACGCCACGATGCTGGACAGCTTCGCCCGGCTGTACGTCTCCGCGGTGGCGCCCGACCAGTCGGGCTGGGCCGCCCGGCAGAGGGCCGCCAGAGTCGCCCAACTGCTGCCCCGATGCCCGCAACTGCGACCCTCCGCCCGCGGCGAAGCGGCCGCCCGGGCAATGGACAAGCTGGAGGTGCTGCTGATCCGGCTGGAGCTGCTGGACACCAGCGACGACCGGGCGGTGAGGTCGTTCGCCGCCCTGGCGTCGTCCGAGGAGCTGGCCGGCGAGATCGAGGCGGTGCTGGCCGCCGGCGAGCAGCCCCCCGCCGTGCAGAAGTGGCTGCTGGAAGTCCGGCTGATCCTGACGGGAGCCGAACGTGTCACATAGAGCCATGGCATGTCTGGCGGTCGCCGCCCTGGCCCTGGCCGGCTGCCAGGCCGGCAGCCCCATGTACGTTTGGCACGCGCCCTCCGCCCGGGCCAGCGACGGGCAGATCGACGCCTTGAACCAGGCCGTCATGCTGGTCGGCCAGCGGCAATACGCCGACGCCGCCGACAAGCTCTCCGCCCTGCTGGCGGGGCTGCGAACCGCCGGCGACCGCCAGCGCTCGGCCGAGGCCATGTTCTGGCTGGGCTACTGCTACGAAAAACAAGGCGGCCCCGATGTCGCCGCCACCTGGTACCGTCGCGCCGTGCGGGTGTATCCGTGGACGCCCGCCGCCCGGCTGGCGGCCGAGAGGCTGCGGCACCTGGGCCCGGCCAGGCCGCCGCCGCCGGAACGGCCTGCGGCGACAGCCGCGGAATGATAGAGGCGGCGGCAGACTACGGTGAAACGCCTTCCCGACCGGGGGCGGGGGACGGCTTTCCCAATCCCTTGATGTGGAGGGTTTCCACGCGTCGGGTGTTCAAGTCCGCGACGCGGATGACGTGGTTGTTGGTGTCGGCGACGTAGAGCTTGCCGCCCGCGGCGGAGATGCCGCCGGGCTCATCGAAGCTGGGCCGGTCGCCGTCGGCCAAGCCGGCCTCTCCCGTGCCCAGGAAACTCCGGCAGCTCCGGTCGGCTGGATTCAAGAGCTTGATCTTGTTGTTGTAGGTGTCGGCGACGTACAGCACGCCGGCGTGCCAGACGACGCCCAGCGGGTGCTGGAGACGCACCTCCAGGCCCCGGCCGTCGCGGTCGCCGAAATCGAACAGCTCCCCCCCGACGATCGTCTCGACCTTTCCCGCCGCATCCGCCGCCGGCAGGTCGGCCGAGCGGATGGCGCTGACCTCGCTGTCGGCGAAGTAGAGTCTCCTGCCGTCGGTGGTCAGGCCGGAGGGCTGGGCCAGGGCGGCCCGGCCCAGCGGGCCGTCGATTCGCCCCTCGCGGCCGCTGCCGGCGTACGGCTCGACAGAATGGCTTCTCAAATCCATCCGCCAGAGCTGATGCGAGCCGGCCATGGCGATGTACAGGTGCTCGCCGTGAGCCGCCAAGGCCCAGGGGGAGTTCAGTGCGGTGGTCTCGCCCGGCCCGGCCGCGTCGAACATCCGTGCCTGCTCGCCGGTGCCGGCCACGGTCGTGACGGTTCTCTTGCCCAGGTCCACCAGCCGGATGAGGTGATTCTCCGTGTCGGCGACGTAGAGATCGCCTCCGGCCAGGGCCAGGCCCTGGGGATGGTTGAACGTGGCCCGATCGAAGGGTCCGTCGTCGGCGCCCGTGCGGCCGGTGCCGATTACGTGCTGGAGCCGCCCTTCCAGGTCCGTCACGACGATGCGGTTGTGGTTGGAATCGGCGAGAAAGAGCCTGCCCGATGCCTCGTCGGCCAGCACCTTTCCGGGGAACGACAGCGGCGAGTCACTCCGCAGCCGCTCCAGCTTCCGCTTCAGCGGCCGGCGGTCGAGCAGCCCCTTGGACTCGAAGATTCTGGCGACCTCGCCGATGAGCTCGTTGAAGGCGTCGTAGGCCCCCTCGCCGCTGACGGCGGTGACGACCTTCCCGGCCGGGTCGATCAGCACCAGTGTCGGCCAGGCCCGCACGCCGTACTGCTGCCAGACGGCCATGTCGGCGTCATTGACCACCGGGTGGGCGATGCCGTAGCGCAGGACGGCCTGGCGGATGTTGTCGGTTTCCTTCTCCGTGGTGAACTTGCCCGAATGCACGCCGACCACCACCAGCTCACTGGGGTATTTCGCCTCCAGCCTCTTCAGGTCAGCGACCACGTGCATGCAGTTGATGCAGCAGTAGGTCCAGAAGTCCAGCAGCACCACCTTGCCCCGCAGCGCCCGCAGCGACAGCGGCTTGTCGGTGTTGAGCCATTCCAGGCCGGCCGGAAACTCCGGCGCGGCGACCTTTCCTTCATATCGCGACATGTCCTCTTTTTCCTCGGCCGGGGCCCCGCAGGAGCCCAAGAGCACCACCGACGCCGCCAGGGCCGCCGCCCAGACGGATCGCTGCCCGGCCCTGCCTGTGCGAGGGCTATCGGGATGCTCGAGCCTCGCCTGTGCAGTCATATACCATTCTAGTCGGCCGGGCGGCGCCCACGGCGGCGCCATCCCGACATCTCCGCCTGCTCAGCGCCGTCGCAGAGGAACGGCCGCTTGCAGATCGCGTTGACCGGCACCGCCACATCGGCAACAATCTCGGCCTGATCCTGTCAGCTTGGGGATCGGCCCGGAGTTTCGATGACCGTGCGGGCTGTCATGCTGGGTCTGCTGGCGGCGCTGGCCCTGTGTGGGGTGGGCTACCTCAACGACCGCGTGCTGCTGCTGGAGAACATCACCGCCGGGGCACTGCTGCCGATCAGCGTGTTCGGCGTGCTGTTCGTGCTGGCCATGGCAGCCAACCCCCTGCTATACCGCCTGGGGCGCAACCTTCGCTTTCGTCCGGCCGAGCTGGCCGTGATCGTCACCCTCATGCTGGTGGCGTGCAGCATCGTCAGCGGCGGTATGATGGACCACTTCACCCCCACGTTGATGATGCCGGCGTATTACCAGGAGATGCGGCCGGGGTGGAAGGCCATTGGCCTGGTGGACTACGCCCCGCCGCGGCTGCTCGCCTGCGGCGGGCAGTACGATCAGGAGATCGTCCAGGGCTTTCTGCTGGGCTGGGGCCGGCCGCGAGCACCCATAGGTCTGGGCGACGTCCCCTGGGCGCAGTGGCGCGGGCCGCTGAGCACGTGGCTGCCGCTGGCGGTCCTGATGGCGGTGGCGGCCACCTGCATGGCGGTGATCGTCCACCCCCAGTGGAGCCGGCGCGAACACCTGCGGTACCCGATCGCGGAGATGGCCAGCTCGCTGATGGCCCAGGACCCGGACAAGGCCACCGGCACGATCTTCCGCAAGAAGATCTTCTGGATCGGCTTGGCCATCATCCTGACCATCCGCACCATCAACGGGCTGGCGGGGTATTATCCCAGCGTTCCCAGGATTCCGCTGGTGGTCAACCTGCTGCCCTTTCGCGAGCTGTGGCGGGCCCCCTGGGCCATGGAGCGCGGGCACTGGCTGCTGCTGCCGGAGCTGTTCCCTAGCGTGGTCGCGTTCTCCTTCTTTCTGTCCTCCGAGATCACGCTGTCGCTGGGCCTGTGCCAGTGGATCCTGGTGCCGATCGGAGGCATGCTGATTGCCCACGGCGTCGACCTGTATACCGGGTACATGTCCGGCGGGGTGATGGGCTGGCAGCGGTTCGGCAGCTATCTGGCCTTCGCCCTGATGATCCTGTACGTCGGCCGGCGGTACTACTGGCTGCTGCTGAAGCAGGCGCTGACGTTCCGTCCGCACACCGAGGTGGAGAACTCCGCCGCCTGGTCCTGCCGCATCGGGCTGCTGGCGATGGCCGCCGTCGTGGTCATCCTCCTGGCCAACGGCCTGGACTGGCCCATGGCCGTCCTGACGGTCGCCCTCATGCTGATGACGCTGCTGTGCGTCTCGCGGATCACGGCCGAGACGGGCCTGTTCATGATCCACCCCCGGTGGCAGCCCCTGGGGGTGCTGCTGGGGCTGTTCGGCTACTACGCCCTGGGGCCCGACACCATCGTGATCGTCGGTCTGGCCTGCGCCGTGCTGACGCTGGATCAGGGCAAGACGCTGATGCCCTACCTGATCAACGCCCTGAAGATATGCGACGACTCGGGGGTCCGGCCCAAGCGGGTGGGGCCGGCGGCGGTGGCGACCTACGCCATGGGCGTGGTCCTGGCGGTGACGGTGGCGCTGTGGGCCAACTACAACTTCGGCGTCCGCCAGGACGACTTCACCACCTACCGCGTCCCCACGATGCCTTTCCGGGCGGCGGAGACGGCCATCCAGCATCTCGCCGTCCGCGGCCAGCTCGAGGCCGCCGAGCGGATGGGACCGGTCGAAAGCCTCAAGCACATCCGGGCGGACTCCACGTTCCTGTGGTCGGCCGGCGTGGGCTTCGGGCTGGTGCTGATCGTCAGCGCCCTCCGCCAGCGGCTGCCGCGCTGGCCGCTGCACCCGGTGATGTTCCTGATCTGGGGGACGTATCCGGCGGCCCATTTCAACAACTCGTTCCTGCTGGGCTGGTTCCTCCGCACGCTGGTGCTGCGGTTCGCCGGCTACTCCGCCTTGAAAAGGGCCAGGCCCTTCATGATCGGGGTGATCGCCGGCGACCTGCTCGGCGGAGCGATCTTCATGGCCGCCGGGGCGATCTTCTTCGCCCTCACCGGCGAGGAGCCGCCGAGGCTGGAGATCTTCCCGTGAGATCCGCCGGCGCGGTCGGCCGCCGGGGCGCGCCGCCGGCCCCGTTGACTCCCGCCCGGCCATCGGCAACAATCTCCGTTGCCGCAGCCCCATCTGGGAAACGCTGCGGCTGCTGAAGGAATGTCTTTCACAGCCCTAATGCTGGTGCGGATGGCCGGGATCCTCTGCGTCGCTGCCGCCGCAGCCGTCGAGGGCCAGCCGCCCGCGCCGGGTGACCGATCGGTGCTTGCCCGCCAGAACCCCGACGTGTCGGCCGTGCTGAAGATCGCGGCCCAGGCCCCGCCCCTGCCGGCGCCGAAAAAACCGGTCGTCCGCGTTCGCACGGCGGATGAGCTGTACCAGGCCGTGACCAACGCCAAGCCGGGCACCACCGTCCTGCTGGCCGACGGACTGTACCCCCTGCAGCGGACGCCGGTCATCCGCGCCGACGGCGTCAGCCTCCGCGGCGAGAGCGGCCACCGGGACAGGGTGATCCTGGACCGGGGCGGCAGCCGGCGGCAGGCCGCCTGCGTGATGGTCTCCGGCGCCGATGACGTGCTGATCGCGGACCTGACCTGCCGCAACTGCCAGGGGCACGGGGTGCACGTTCAGCCCCACATCGGCGCCCAGCGGACGCGCATCTACAACGTGAAGTTCCACAACATCTGGACCCGCGGGGTCAAGGGCTCCCACCCGAAGCTGGGCTACGAGCCGGTCGGCAGCCACCGCCAGGAGATCCTCCGCAAGCGCCCCACCGGCGGCGAGATCCGGTATTGCCTGTTCGTCAACGACCGGCCGAAGGCCAACGCCGGCGACGGCTTCGGCGGCGACTACGTCGCCGGCATCGACATGATGTGGCTGAAGGACTGGGTGATCGCCGACAACGTCTTCATCGGCATCCGCGGCCGCAACGGCGGTGGCCGCGGGGCCATCTTCGTCTGGGTCCACTCCGAGGACGTGGTGGCCGAGCGCAACCTCATCATCAATTGCGACCGGGGAATCTGCTTCGGCAACCCCAGCGGCAGCCGCCCGCACATGACCCGCGGCATCGCCCGCAACAACTTCATCGTCGGCGGCGCCGGCAAGCCCATCGAGATGTGCCGGACCCTGGACACCAAGGTGTACCACAACACCGTGGTGGCGGCGTCGGCCAGCTACCCCTACGGCGTGCACTTCTTTCAGGGCTCGGAAGGCGCGCGGTTCTTCAACAACATCGTCCACGGCCGGGTCGACCTGGAGGGCGGCGTTGTCGCGGCCAACAACATCGTCGGCGAGCTGACCGGCTGGTTCGTCAATCCCGCCATCGGCGATCTGCACCTGACCGACCGCGCCGGGCCCGGCCCGGAGGCCCGCCGGCTCCTGCCGGAGGTCACGGAGGACTTCGACCGGCAGAAACGAAAACGCCGCCCCGACGTCGGAGCCGACGAACGCATGCCGCCCAGGCCGGGCGACTGACGCGCCGACCTGCCGGCCAAGGAGCCGTCTGATGCGCAAGGACATCACCGGCCGCTACTACCGCGTCTTCACCTACCAGGACGTGGACCGGGTGCCGGACATCGAGTTCGGCTACTGGCCGCAGACGCTGCGGCGCTGGCTGGCCGAGGGCATGCCGCTGGAAATGGCACCCGAGGAGACCCAGCAGATGTTCTCGGCCAAGGCCAATGAATTCTTCGGCTTCGAGTACGAAGGCCACGGCCTGGGCCCGCGACTGGGGATGGACCCGCCGTTTGAGGAAGAGGTCATCCAGCGCAAGCAGGAATCGGTGGTCATGCGGACCGCCGACGGCATCCTGGCCGAACGCTACCTCAACGACTCCGACCGCTCCTCCATCCCCCACTTCCTGGAGTTCCCCGTCAAAGGCCCCGAGGACTGGCAGGGCATGAAGCAGCGCTACCGCCTCGACGACCCCACCCGCCGGATCCCCGCCGAGGACGTCGCCGCCGCCCGGGCCGCCGCCAAGGCCGGAAAGATGATCAGCGCCCACTGCACGGGCTTCTACGGGCAGCTCCGCCACTGGATGGGGTTCGAGAACCTGTCGCTGGCCTTTTACGACTATCCCGACATGGTCCACGACATGGTCGAGCACTGGGCCGAGCTGTGTGCGCGGCAGATCGAGCGGCTGCCGCCCGACCTGCCTATTGATCAGGTCGCCTGGTGGGAGGACATGGCCAGCAGGAACGGTCCGTTCGTCTCACCCGGCATGTTTCGCGAGTTCCTCCAGCCGGGGTACCACCGGGTGATGACGGCCGCCGGGAAGCACGGCTGCGTGCTGGGGGTGGTGGACTGCGACGGCAACCCGCACGACATCGTCGGCAACTGGCTTGAAGAGGGCGTGAACATCATGTTCCCGGTCGAGGTGGCCGCCGGCTGCGACCCCTTCGCCTGGCGCCGCGAGTTCGGCAAGGAGCTGCGCATGCGAGGGGCCGTCGCCAAGGCCCCCCTGGTCCGCGGCGGCCGCGCCATCGACGCGGAGCTGGAGCGCCTCAGGCCCATGCTGGATCAGGGCGGCTTCATCCCCCACCTGGACCACCTCGTCCCGCCCGACATCTCCTACGACAACTACCGCTACTACCTGGACAAGAAGCGCAAGATGATCGGGAAGTAGGACGCGGAATGGCCCGTGCACGCAAGCTGTTTCCCGCAAAAGCATTGTGAAGAACCTGACGAGCGTTGGCACAAGTATCATGGGTCCGTATAGCAAATTTGCGATTTTTTGGTTGACCGCCCGATAGCATTTATGCGATGATTTAGGTGGCGAGGATGCCAGCGACTGAGGTCCGGCTTTTCCAAACGGCTGACGGCAAGGTGCCCTTACTGGCTTGGCTGGATCGCCTGCCAGAGATGGCCCGAGTGAAGTGCTTGGCAAGAATTGAAAGGCTTCGGGAATTGGGCCACGAGCTCCGACGGCCTGAGGCCGATTATTTGCGGGATGACATTCGCGAACTTCGGGTCAGACTGGGCCGTGTGAACTACCGGATCCTGTACTTCTTCAGTGGTGGACGTGCGGTACTTTCGCACGGGCTTACAAAAAAAGATCGAGTACCAGCAAAGGACATCGATCAGGCTGTTCGGGGAAGAAAAGAGTACCAGGCCGACCCCGAGCGTCACACCTATCGGGAGTAGGTGCCAATGACCAAAGCCAAGACAGAAGATGCTCTTCAAATCCTGAGGCGGCGCTACATTGGCGATGACAAGAGATTACAGGCCGAACTCGACAAAGAACGCATCAGCGCTGAAGTAGCCCGACAGCTCTACGACGCGCGAAAGCGTGCCGCCCTGAGTCAGCAGCAGCTCGCCGAGCTTGTCGGCACCACGCAGTCCGTCATATCGCGTTTGGAAGATGCTGACTACGACGGGCACACGGTGAAGATGCTGAATCGCATTGCCGCCGCCCTCGGGCAAGACCTGGATATCTCAATCGTCGGCGCCAAGATCGTCGTCACGACAGGCATAAAGACCGAAAGCGAGACTGGAGAGCTCCAGGAACTCCTGGATTTGTGCCCGACAAAGGAAATGTTGAAACGCGATTGGTTGCCCGGTTGGGCGAACCTTCAGGAGTTGCGGAGTTCTCTGCGAGCGTTCCTGGGTCCGGCCCCAAGCCTGGGGGCGGCCCATCTGCGTGTATCCAACGCCTCCAAGGCGGACCAAGTCGCCTTGCTGTGCTGGCTTACGAAAGCGCAGATAGAGGCCGAAAGAACCACAGTTGGCAGTTGGAATGCCAGCAGACTGAAGGCGGGCATCCGAGAGCTGGTGAAGCTGTCGGCGCGGAATGACGGGCCGGCAAGCGCCGTGCAGTGGCTTGAAGACCGTGGTGTCCGATGCGTAGTCGTCAGGCACCTGCCCAAGACGTACGTGGACGGGGCAGCGATGCTGCTTGAGGATCGGAAGCCCGCCATTGCTTTGACGCTGCGGCACGACCGGCTCGATAATTTCTGGTTCACCTTGCTACACGAAGTCGGGCATGCCCTGCTTCACAAACGCCAGCTCGGCCGCAACCCCATCATTGATCAGGACCTGGAAAGACCAGCCAAGGACAGGGTGGAGGAAGAGGCTAACTGTTTTGCCAACGACGCGTGGGTTTCCCTATCGCAATGGCAAGAGTTCCGGCGTCGCGCCAGGGACACGCCCACCCTGGAACAGATTTCCGGATTCGCGGAAAGCCTGGGGATCTCACCTGCCCTTGTGGCTGGGAGACTCCGCCACGAATTGCAGCGGTGGACGCACTACGGGAGCCTTCTTGGGCAAGGGCAGCCGCTGGCTATCATCCGGAAAAGATGCCCGGTCTTCTGAGGACCCCTTCACCGTCTGCGGGCACTCCTCCAAGCGTGAGAGGAGTCGGCCGGCCATTCGCACTGCCAAACACGGCGCCCCCGGCCTCAGTTGGCGAGTCCGGCAGGGAACTCCTTGATGGCCTCGACGGGTCGGGCGCGGCGGGCTCCAGCTAG
>LJUF01000050.1 GCA_001303665.1 Phycisphaerae bacterium SM23_33
CCTCTACGAAAAGGCCTGCAAGGCCGCCGGCAGGCAGCCGGAGACCCTCTCGGGACCGGCCGCGTGGCAGCCCGCGGCCGACCTGGACGGGCTGATCCGCCAGGGCCGCGACGTGACCATCCTCAAGAGGAAGGAAAGGCTCGGCGACGACGTCACCGGCCTCCAGGAGCTGCTGACCTCCGGGCTGAAGGGCATGGCCGCCTACGCCGACCACGCCCAGATCCTGGGTGAGGCCGACGAGGCCGTGTATGCGTTCATCCACGAGGCGTTGGATTTCCTGACCCGCGAGGACGCCACCGTGGACGAGCTGCTGGCGATGCTGCTGCGCTGCGGCGAGATGAACCTGAAGGTCATGGGCCTGCTGGACGCCGCCCACACCGGCGCCTACGGCCATCCGGCGCCCACCGCCGTCCGCATCACGCCGGTGGCCGGAAAGGCGATTCTGGTCTCCGGCCACGACCTGAAGGACCTGGAGGAGCTGCTCAAGCAGACCGCCGGGACGGGCATCAACGTGTACACGCACGGGGAGATGCTGCCGGCCCACGGCTACCCCGGCCTGAAGAAGCACCCGCACCTGGTCGGGAACTTCGGCGGGGCCTGGCAGGACCAGCGCCGGGAATTCGAGGAGTTCCCCGGCGCGATCCTGATGACCACCAACTGCATTCAGAAGCCCGCCGACGGCTACAAGGGCCGCATCTTCACCTGCGGGCTGGTGGCCTGGCCCGGAGTGAGGCACATCCAGGGGCGCGACTTTTCCCCGGTCATCGCCGCCGCCCGCGCGGCGGAAGGCTTCAAGGCGGACAGCCCGGAAAAGACCATCATGGTGGGCTTCGCCCACCAGACCGTGCTGGGCCTGGCCGGGAAGATCCTCGACGCCGTCCAGCGCGGCGCCGTCCGCCACTTCTTCCTCATCGGCGGCTGCGACGGGGCCAAGCCCGGCCGCAACTACTACACCGACTTCGCCCAGGCCGTGCCGAAGGACTGCGTGATCCTGACCCTGGCCTGCGGCAAGTACCGCTTCAACAAGCTGGACTTCGGCGACATCGAAGGGATTCCCCGGCTGCTGGACGTGGGCCAGTGCAACGACGCCTACTCAGCCATCCAGATCGCCCTGGGCCTGGCCGAGGCCCTCAACACCGACGTCAACCACCTGCCGCTGTCGCTCATCCTTTCGTGGTTCGAGCAGAAGGCCGTCGTGATCCTGTTGACGCTGCTGTATCTGGGACTGAAGAATATCCGCCTCGGGCCCAGCCTGCCCGCCTCGGTCACGCCGGCGGTGCTCCAGGTGCTGGTGGACAGGTACAATATCATGCCGGTCTCGACCCCGGCCGAGGACCTGAAGGCTATACTTGGCTGAAACAGCGCAAGCCCAGCCGGCGGAGGCCGGCCGGCAGCGCGGGAGGACTGCGATGATGGAACGGGCCGGCGCGGTGACGTTCAAGGGCAGCCCCTTGACGCTGGTGGGGCCGGAACTGAAGCCCGGTGAGGCCGCGCCGGATTTCCGGCTGCTGGACAACGGTCTGAACGAGGTAAGCCTGTCCGACTTCGCCGGCAAGCGGATCGTGCTGGCCTCGGTGCCCTCCCTGGATACCGCCGTGTGCGACACCGAAACCCGCAGGTTCAACCAGCTCGCCGCCGATCTGGGGCCGAACGTCGTCGTCCTGACCGTCAGCATGGACCTGCCCTTCGCCCAGAAGCGCTGGTGCGGGGCCGCGGGCATCGAGCGGGTGGTGACCCTCTCCGACCACAGGACCGCGGCCTTCGGCGCCGCCTACGGGGTGCTGATCAAGCAGTTGCGGCTGCTGGCCCGGGCCGTGTTCGTGGTCGACGCCGGCGGCGTCATCCGGTACATTCAGCTCGTAAGGGAGATGACAGAAGAACCCGATTATGATGCGGCCCTGAAGGCCGTCAGGGCGCTGAGGCAATAGAAAAAGCGCCGGGGCGCTTTCCGAGGATGACCCGGAGGCTGCCCGGGCGGGGCAGGGGATGGACGGACATTGCAGGGAAGGGATGCCATGAGGAAATATGTCTGCACGGTCTGCCAGTGGGTCTACGATCCCGAAGAGGGCGACCCGGACAACGGCGTGGCGCCGGGGACGCCGTTTGCGGAAATCCCCGAGGATTGGGTCTGCCCGGAGTGCGGCGCCGAGAAGAGCGAGTTCGAGGTTCTGGAGTAGCTGTACCGGCCGGCGCGGTGTCGATTCGGCATGCCGTTCAGCCGCGGCCGGCACGGTGTGGCTTCGGCATGCCGTTTAGCCGCGGCCGGCGCGGTCCTCGTTGTTGTGCCGACGCGTGGACGGGCGCGCAGTCCCCCAGCGCGCAGGCGAAAAAGGGGAGGTGCGATGGACATCAACGTGCGTGTGGCCGGCGAGGCCGGCCAGGGTGTGCTCACAACCGGCAACCTTCTGGTGGGGGCCCTTGCCGGCCTGGGGCTGCACGTGCTCTCCTCGCAGTCGTACATGTCCAGGATTCGCGGCGGCCTGAACTGGTTCGACGTCCGCATCGCGGATGAAGAATTATTCTCCCCCCGCCGCACCGCCGACCTGCTGGTGGCCCTCACCCCCCCGGCCAGGGACATCCTGGCCGAGGACCTAACCGAAGGCGGCATGCTCCTCTTCGACGGGGCCGGCGGCGACGGCGCGGTGGGCATCGAGTTCAGCCGGGCCGCCCAGGAGGCCGCCGGCTCCAAGCTCATGGCCAACACCGTGGCCGCGGGGGCCGTCTTTGCGGTGCTCGGCTACGACTGCGGCCGGCTGTGCGGGTACCTCGCCACACAGTTCAAGAAGAAAGGCGACGAGGTGGTGGCCGCCAACGTGACCTGTGCCCGCCGCGGGGCGGAACTGGCCGGCACCCACGCCGGAAGAATCCCCGCGCCCGCACCCGCCGCCGCGCCGGACTATCTTTGCAGCGGGGCCGAGGCCATCGGCCTGGCGGCGGCCGCCGCCGGCGTCAAGCTCGTCACCGCCTACCCCATGACGCCTTCGACGCCCACCTTCACCTATCTGGCCGCCGTGGCCGACAGGTACGGCATCGTCGTGGAGCAGGCCGAGGACGAGATCGCCGCCGTGAACATGATCTGCGGGGCCGCCTACGCCGGCGTGCCCGCCCTGGCCGCCACCAGCGGCGGGGGGTTCGCCCTGATGGTCGAGGGGCTGTCGCTGGCCGGCATCATGGAGCTGCCCATCGTCATCGTCCTGGGCCAGCGGCCGGGACCGGCCACCGGGCTGCCCACCCGCACCGCCCAGCAGGACCTGAAGTTCGCCCTGTCGGCCGGGCACGGGGAGTTCGTGCGGGCGGTCTTTGCCCCCGGAACGATCCAGCAGTGCTATGAGCTGACGCGGCGGGCACTCCAGACCGCCCATAGGTTCCAGACGCCGGTCCTCATCCTGACCGATGAGTTCCTCCAGGATCTCCAGAAGAACGTCCCGCCGCTGGACGAATCGCCGCGGCCGATTGACCGGCACATCCTGGAGGACCCCTCGCCCGACTACCGCCGGTACGAGGTCACCGAAAGCGGGGTCTCGCCGCGGGCCATTCCCGGCGGGGAGGGATTCGTCATCTGCGATTCCGACGTGCATAACGACTGCGGGAACATCACCGAGGACCTGCAGACCCACCTCACCCAGCAGGACAAGCGGATGCGGAAGCTCACTGGCCTGACCGCCGAGGCGCTTCCGCCGCAGCGGTACGGTCCCGACGACGCCGGCACGCTGCTGCTGGCCTGGGGCTCCAGCTACGGACCCTGCCGCGAGGCGGTGGACGCCCTCAACGCCCACGGCGGGTCGGCCGCCATGCTGCACTTCTCCCAGGTCTGGCCGATCAACGCCGCGGGCGCGCGGCAGCTTTTTGGCCGGCCGAGGCGCGTCATATCCGTGGAAGGAAACTGCACCGGGCAATTCGCGTCGGTGCTGCGGGAGGCGGGGCTGCTGGAGGAGTGCGAGCTGCTGCCGCGCTACGACGGGTTGCCCTTCACCGGCGAGTACATCGTGTCAGGGGTCAACGGATGAATATCGGCAAGGCGGACACGCAGCCGGCCTGGTGCCCGGGCTGCGGAAACTTCGCGATCCTGAAGACGCTGGAGGAGGCCGTGGCCGAGGCCGGCATCGACCGCCGCAAGCTGGTGCTGGTCTCCGGCATCGGGCAGGCGGCCAAGCTGCCGCACTACACCCGGGCCAACGTCTTCAACGGCCTGCACGGGCGGGCGCTGCCGGCCGCCACCGGCATCAAGCTGGCCAATCACGAGCTGACCCTCGTCGTCACCAGCGGCGACGGCGACATGTACGGCGAGGGCGGCAACCACTTCATCCACGCCGTCCGCCGGAACATCGGCGTCAAGGCCTTCGTGCACAACAACCAGGTGTATGGCCTGACCAAGGGGCAGGCGTCGCCCACCTCGGAGCTGGGCTTTGTGACGAAGGTGCAGACGCACGGCGTGGTTTCGGTTCCGTTCAACCCGCTGGCGCTGGCGATCGTGGAGGACTGCTGCTTCGTGGCCCGGTCGTACACCGGCGACCGCGACCACCTCCGCCGGATGATGGTGGCGGCCCTGGCCGAGCGCGGCGGCTTTGCCCTGCTGGACATCCTCCAGCCGTGCGTCACCTTCAACAAGGTCAACACCTTCCGCTGGTATAAGGAGCGGGCCAGGCCGATTGACGACTCGCACGACCCCTTCGACAGGGAAAAGGCCCTGCGCCTGGCGCTGAAGTGGGGCGATGAGATCCCGGTGGGGATCCTGTATCGCAGCCGGCGGCCCAGCTTCGAGGCCAACTCGCCCGCCCTCGCCGGCAAGACCCTGGTGGCGCAATTGGCCGGCCGGTAGCCGCAGCGCGATCCCGCGCGGGGCGCTGGAGAACACGGCCCGAAGGGCCGTCCCTTCGGGACGAGTTTCACGAATTAAGACGATTCACGAATTAGAACGGCTTCGGTTTTTTGATGGGCCGGCCAGGGCCAGCGCCGCAGGGCCGGCGTGCATGGGGGCTTGACGACCCGGACGAGAGCCTTTTTCCGATTGTGTTTGAGTCTGTCCCAAAGGGACGGCTCTTCGGGCCGTGCGGTTGGTGTCATTCTTGTATTCGTGTAATTAGTGTAATTCGTGGTCTGATTTGCGAGAGGGTGCCCGCGGGGCGTCCCGTCGGGGCGCCTGGACCGAATCTGATTACTGTTCAAACCTTATTGCACGTGACCTACAGCTTTCGTATGACGCCGATGACGACGCCCTGGATGCGGACGTCGTTGACGTAGATGGGGGGGAACTGGGGGTTGGCCGGCTGGAGGCGAACGCGGCCCCGCTCACGGTAGAGCTTCTTCAAGGTGGCCTCATCGTTGTCCAGCAGCGCCACGACGGTCTCGCCGTCGCGTGCCTGGTCGCGCCGCTCGCACACCACGATGTCCCCGTGGCGGATCTGCTCGTCGATCATGCTGTCCCCGACCACCTGGAGGCAGAAGGTGTCTTTCCGGCCGGAGAACATCTCCTCCAGGTCCAGCGGCTGCTCGTCCTGGATGGCCTCGAGGGGCTGGCCGGCGGCGATCCGCCCGGCCAGGGGAATCCGCGTTGGCCGCTGCTCGTCGGGAAAGGCCACGTCATCCGACAACTGCAAAGAGCGGGCCTTGTGCCGCGCCTCCCGCCGCAGCAGACCCTTTCTTTCCAGGGCGCCGACGTGCTCGAAGACGGTCACCTTGGTCAGGTCGAAGTGGTCGCCGATCTCCTGCATCGTCGGGGAATAGCCGTGCCTGCCGCGATAATCGCGCACGAACTTCAGGATGTCCATCTGGCGAGGGGTGACGGTCTGCATTTTGTTTCTCCTCAGGCTCCGCCGGCCGGCCGAGGGCCTCAGGCGGACCAGCCGGCACAAGCAGCGGCTGGGGCGGCCCCAGCCCCAGGGCGCTCACGTCCGCCGACTGTGGTTCTGGGGCCTCCCGGCGTGCCTGGCCGCCCAGATGCGTCAGGCGGGCCAGCAACGCCCTCACAGCCGCCAGGATCTCCGCGGCGCCGCCCCCGCCCGTCCCGCACGTCTGCCGAGGCGGGCCGAGCGACGCACCCGCGGCCTGTTCATCGGGCTGCTCCCGGAGCGGCCTGCGGCCGGGAGGATATGTCGTTACGTACTCACCGCCTGGGCCGAACTGGCAGATCGGCGCATCGAACTCCATTTCGAAGCCCTTCCCGCGCTTCCAATGCTCGAGGCCGAGATCCCAACGGCGAGCCCCGCCTTTCAGATAAGGGCCGCCGAAAGTCCCGTCCTGGTCGGGGGAAGCATCCGACCCAGCGTCGGCATCGGCAGCAGCAGGTTTTCGGTTCCTGTTTGGTACCATATCCTAACATCGTCCGAACGTCAAGCAGATCTATAGTTTTTTTCGAGCGCCTTTGTGCTTCCGGCTGCGGCGGGCCGCGGCAGCCCGCCGCGGAATCATCAGCCAAACGTTTGTCCGGGGCGCCTTGAAATCCGTCCGGTTCTGTGGACAATAAAGATAGAGGAAGCAAATCTTTTCCGGATGTTGATTTGAAGGCAGCCGTCCCGGGAAGGGACGTGATGTCCCATTCGTGTGGCGCGGATGGGGGCTGTCGGGTCGCGGAGAAGATCGGACGCCTGACAGTGCGGTTGCTATCATTCTAGTCCTCCTATCGCCAGCCGTCTGATTCGTCTCCGCACGAGGTCCCCGCCCGAACTACCGGTATGCCTGCCGTGGCGTGGCTGCGCGGGCGCCGCGTAGTTGCGAGGCGGCGACAGGGAAGGAGCTGGCGATGAGACGGATCAGCGACGTGGGTCCGCGCAGGCGGCGTGCGCGCGGGCCCGGGAACAGGACTTGCTGGAGCCACTGGCGGGGGCTCGCAGGTCGCCTCGGCAAAGGGGGCCGGGCCGCGCCGGGAAGCGCCTTCACCCTGGTGGAGCTGCTGGTCGTCATCAGCATCATCTCGCTGCTGGTGACGATGCTGGTGCCGGCGCTCCAGATGGCGCTGGAGCTGGCGCGGCGGGCAAAGTGCGCGGTGAACCTCAACGGCATCGGCAAGGGGCTGATCGTGTACGAGACGACGTACAGGAGCTATCCGTACGTGCCGCTCAACGGGGCGGGGTGGGGCGTGGCGATCGGCACCTCGCGGGACGTGGACCCATCCGGCGGCGGCCCCGAGAGCCGCAGCCCCTCGAGCTGCCTGTACCTGCTAGTCGCGAAGAACTTCTGCCCGCGCGACATGTTCGTCTGCCCGTCGGCCAAGGAGGAGGGCGTCTCGGAGAAGGTGGGGTCGTACTGGGACTTCGCCAACGGCACGGCGGTGTCCTACGCCCTGATGAACCCGTACGGCCCGGACCGGTACTTCGACGGCTCGCTGGCCGGGCACATTCCCATCCTGGCCGACTCCAGCCCGTACTTCCATCCGGACACGGGGCTGCGCAACGACGAGCCCGTGGCCGACCTGGCCCAGGCCGACGAGGATAAGGACGTCCAGGCTGGCAACAGCCGCAACCACCGCCGCGACGGGCAGAACGTGACCGTCATCGGCGGGTCAAGCGTCTGGCAGGAGCGGGCGGACGTCGGCTGCGGCCACGACAACATCTACAGCCGGGCCGAGCAAGAGGACGGCACCGACCCTCACGGCAGCATCCCGGAGCCGGCGGCCGACGGTTCGGGCAAGGATCAAGGCCCCGCCGGCCCGAACGACAGCTACCTGGTTCAGTAAGCAGGCCCTCCTGCGACGGCCGCTTTTGTCCTGGGAAAGCCCACCCGCGGTTTGGGTGGGCTTTCTTTCCGGCTTCGGCCGGCCCGGCGGGTTGAGGGAAGAGCTTTCCCGCGGGCTGTGGCCGGGGTAGAATCCGCGTTCGCCGGCCCGGGACGGTCCCGGGTCGGCGGCCACGTGGCCGGTTCCGGTTGGGCTGCCCATAGTGCCGGGCGCTGGCTCAACGGCCGCCCGGCGGAAAGGGGGATAGCCATGAAGGTGGATCACGCGCTTCTGTTGCGGACGGCCGGCATCCTGGCGGCGATATCGCTGCCGGCCGGGCAGGTGCTGGCTCAAGGCGGGGCGGCCGAGGCGGCATCGGCAACGGCTCCCGCCCGGGCGGACGTTGCCAGCTATGCCTTTCCCGCCGACTGGGCCGGCGACAGCGGCGCCGCCAAGGATCCGACGGAGCGGATTCATCAGGCCGCGCTGAAGTGGCTGGAAGCGGCCGCGGGCCACTGCGAGAAGATGGTGCCGGCCGCCGAAGCCGTGGCCGACAGACTCATCGCCGGCGGGGCTCTGTACGTCGTCGGCGGGGAAGGCTTCACCAACGAGACGTTCTACCGCGCGGGCGGTTTCAGCTTCACCCGGGTCTGGCGCCGCCACCGCGTCCGCCCCAACGACGTGGTCATCATGGGACACCTCAAGCCCAACGATACGGGCGTGCCCTGGATCGAGTTCGACGCCTTCCACCGCTTCCTGAATCTCCGCAGCGGGCTCATCGTCCAGTTCACCAGCTTCCGCTGGCCGCAGACTCAGCGCATGTTCCAGCCGCAGGAGAAGGGCTTCTGGGGCGGCCGGCTGCACCGCTTCGACACGGGCGGGCCGCCGGGCGGCCTGGAGGCCCGGGCCCTGTCCCAGATGGCCACGCTGGCTCTGGCCTGGGCGTTCCAGGGCGAGGTCATCGCCGCCGCCACCCGCAAAGGCAAGACCCTGGCCACCTACGCCAGCGACGACGAGCCCGCCGCCAAGGAAGGCTGGGACGAGAGCGTGGCCGGCCACGTCTTTCATCCCACCTGCAAAGTCGCGCCGGTGCCCGCGGGCAAGCTCGCCCGGCAGTACTTGCAGGCCTGCCGGGAGCAGGTTTCGCAGTTCCTGACCGGCCAGCCGGCCCAGGTGAGACGAGCGGCTGAGCGAATGGCCCGGTGCGCCAAGGCAGGCGGCATGATCTGGGCCGCCACGTCCAGCCACGTCCTGAGGGATGACTGTGTGATGCCACATCTGCCCATCCTCTGGGTCGGCCGCGACTACACGTTCCAGCAGTCGGCCCTTCGGCCCGGGCCGGACGACATGCTGCTGTGGATGGGCTACCTGCACTTTCCGGAGGAAGTGGTGAAGGCCCAGACCGCCCGCCAGGTCCCGTCCGTGGTCGTCAGCGTCGAGGGCCCGGCGGCAGAGGGCGGAACCGGCCTCATCCACATCGCCAGCTGCTGGAAGGCGTATGACTCGGCCGTCGAGCTGCCCGGCTACCCTATTCGCATACTGCCCACCAGCGGAATTTTGCACACCCTCCAGTGGTACAGTCTCATGGCCGAGCTGGCGAGGCTGACGGAGGAGAAGAAGCCTTGATGGGTGAGGCGCGCGGGTTCGCTGCGCAGCTTGCTTGCGGGCTCTTGCGATGGCAGCGAGGGTCGGGTGGACTTCGCCGGGGAATTCCGCGCAAAAAAAAGCGCGGCGCCCCGGGGGGAGAGGCGCCGCGTCTTGGCGAAAATCAGGCCTCGCCGGCCCGCAGGGGAGTGGGGCGGCGAAGCCCTCCAAGGCCGTCCATCACAGGTTGTCGGCGGCGTCGCCGAGATTGGTTCGCCGCTCCAGCATCTGCCGGAGGTAGCGGTTCTCCCGGCGGGTCGCCTCCAGGTCGAACATCACGTATTTGGTCTGCAGCCGGACGTAGTCCAGCAGCTCCTCGGCCGTTTTGCTGGACGGAGGCGGCACGTGCGAAACGTACGTCCCCTTGGTCCCCTTGCCCCTGTCGGCCAGCGGGGCCGCACACAGGGCCTCGGACAACTCGGCAAGACGTTCGCGTAGTGCCTTCTCTTCCAACCTCCGCCTCCTGAGGCGTCATCTCCAGCGCAGGCTCCCAATCGCCTGAACCTGGTTGCAACCGGCGTGCCTCACCGCCGGGGACATCGCCCGGCCGAGAATCATAAGTGAAACGCAGGGAAGCGCTTACGGCCGAATATCAGTGTTAGTCCGGGCAAGCTTTTCGGCCTTTGGCGACGGCGTTGCGATTTGGCAACACGGCCCCTCCGGCCCGGCGGGCGATGGGCCGGAGGGCCTTGCTGCACGGGGCGATAGCTGCGGATAGGACGGTGTGGACTTCTGTAAACACTGTTGCTACAGGTCGACGCATGGCTCCTCGCCGGTCAGCAGCAGGCACAGCAGTTGGGCCGTCGTCAACAGGTCCAGGAGGTTGTGGTGCAGGACGCTCTTGAGGCGCGTGGCGTCGCCGTCGGCCACGAAGCCGTGGTAGACGTCGGGGATCTCTGAGCCGAGGACGTCGCCCACCCGGCGGCGGCGGCAGAGATATTGCTCCAGGGTCTGGAGCCGGCAGTCGGGCACGATGTCGCGCCACCTCCGCCGCGACTCGTGCAGCACGTCGCAGTGGGGCGGCTCGGCCGGCAGGGCCAGGCCGTGGAAGGCCGCCCGCTCGCGGATGTTGGTCATGTCGAAGGCCTTGCCGTTGAAGCTGACGAGCGTCTCGGCCGAGGCCATGCGCTCGGCGAAGGCGGCCAGGATGGCCGGCTCCTGGCCGTAATGGCGGGCCAGCAGCTGGTCGAACACCAGCTCACCGTCGCGGCAGGACATCAGCCCGATCATGAACACGCAGGTCCCCGCCAGTCCGCAGGTCTCCACGTCCAGGAACAGCGGGCCCTCCGGCTGGCCATCGGCGACGTGGCACAGCGCCGCCGAGGCCCGCATCTCGTCGAAGCGGTGCCGCGCCCCGCGCAGCACGGCCAGGTACTCCTTCTGGACGCTCGGGGCCTCCGGGCTGACCTCCGCCAGCCGGCGGCGAATCAGCCAAAACGCCCCTTGCGGGTTGGACGCCTCCGCCCCCGGGGCGACCTCTTCCAGGGCCAGCAGCTTGCGAGGCGGCTTCGGCCGGCCGGCGGCGCGCAGCGTCTCCTCGGCCTGCTTGATCTTGCCGGCCGCCAGCGAACGGATCAGCATGTCCAGCTTCTGCCGCCGCGATTCAGGTAGGGCCATGGCTTTATTCTAGCACATGCCGGCGGTTTTCAGCCCGCCGGCTCAACGGGCTCGGCTGCTTTTCGCCTCAGCAGGTCCAGCAGCAGGAGGGTGGCCTGCTTGTCGGGCACGGGGTAGCCGCGGCCCAGGTCCGGGTCGTGGTGGATGGGCGGGCGGAGCAGATGTCCAGCCAGTCGTCGAAGAGCTCATAGCCCTTGCGGGCGAAGCCCACCCCGCCGGGGTAGCGGTCGTAGACGAAGACCGTCGGCGTGCCCAGGTTGGCGGAGTCCACCACGCCGGAGATGTCCCGCCGGTCGCACATGGCGATGGAGGGCAGTGCGGCCAGCATCAGGTTCCGCACACCCATCAGGGCCTCGACCGGGTTGTACCCCGCCGCCGACAGCCCCGACCGCGCCGCCTCCGGCGGGCTCCACCACATGGCCGCGGTGGCCAGGGTCTGGGCGGGCAGATCCAGCGAGGCCTGGCCGACCAGCTCCATGGTGTAGTACTTGACCTTGCGGAAGGCCGTCGTCTGCCAAGTGACGTCCACGTCGCCGATGCAGGTCTGCCCCTGCGGGCGAGGGCGCTGCTCCCGGGTGGCGGTGATGCGGCACTGGCTGGCGAGCACCGGCTGGGTGTAGTAGTCCACCTTGGCCGGCTCCACGTAGGCGATCTTGCCCTCGGTGTCCAGCTGGCTGACGATGTAGGGCTCGCCCTCGTGCAGGTACACCGCCTGGGGATAGACCAGCTCCGGGGCCGAGATGGCATCCACCTGACCGATGGTCTTGTGCCCGTCGGCGGTATTCACGATGGCGTAGTTGTTCTGCGAGATGGTCCGCAGGTTGACCTGGGTGGCCGGGTTGCCCGAGCAGCTCCAGTAGTACCGCCCGTCGATGGCCTTCATCTGCCCGTCGTCGGCGACGGCCTGGGCCACGTCGCCCACCAGCGGCCCGAACCAGGCCTCGTCCTCGGCGGTCAGGGGCTTCTCGAAGCAGGCGCAGGAAAGCTGCCCGGCCAGGATGTACGGGTTGGCCGGGTCCACGATGGCGTGCTCGTGGGCGGCCCCGAAGAGGTAATCGGGGTGGCGCATGAGGTACTGGTCGACGGGGTCGTTGTAGGCCAGCAGGATGACGAGGCTGTCGGAGGCGGTGCGACCGGCGCGGCCGGCCTGCTGCCAGGTGGAGCAGATGGTGCCGGGAAAGCCCACCAGGATGGCGGCGTCCAGGCTGCCCACGTCAATGCCCAGCTCCAGGGCGTTGGTGGCCGAGACCGCCAGCAGCCGCCCGGTAAAAAGCTGCTGCTCGATCTCCCGCCGCTCCATGGGTAGGTATCCGCCGCGATAGGGGCGGATCCGCCCGGCTAGGTCCTCCTCCCCGGCCAACTGCTCGCGGGCGTACTTGTACACCAGCTCGGCCACGATGCGGGCCCTGGTGAACACGATGGTCTGGGCCCGCCGACGCACCAACTCCACCAGCAGGTCCACCGCCTCGACGTTGGCCGACCGGCGCGAGACTCTCTCGCCGGGAAGGTCCAGGAACGGCGGGTTCCACAGCACGAAGTACTTCCGCCCGCGCGGCGAGCCGTCGTTATCGATGAGGGTCATCTCCCGCCCGGTGAGCTTGCCCGTCAGCTCCAGCGGGTTGGCGATGGTGGCCGAGCAGCACACGATCTGCGGCCGCGAACCGTAGTGCTCGCACAGCCGCAGCAGCCTGCGCAGCACGCAGGCGACGTGGCTGCCGAAGATGCCGCGGTAGCTGTGCACCTCGTCCACCACGATGGTCCGCAGCCGCCGCAGGAACTGGTGCCACTTGCCGTGGTAGGGCAGTATCCCCACGTGCAGCATGTCCGGGTTGGTCAGCACCACCGACGCGCCGGAGCGGATCTTGGCGCGGTTGTGGGCGGGGGTGTCGCCGTCGTAGACCGCCGGGGCCAGGACCTCCGCGATCCGCCGGTCCTGCCCCGCCCAGCGCTGAAGCACCCCCAACTGGTCCTGGGCCAGGGCCTTGGTGGGAAAGATGTACAGCGCCCGCCCGGCCGGGTCGGCCAGCAGCCCGCTGACGACGGGCAGGTTGTAGCACAGGGTCTTGCCGGAGGCGGTTCCGGTGACGACCACGACGTCGCGGCCGTCGGCGACGGCCTCGATGGCCGCGGCCTGATGGCGATACAGCCGGTGGATGTTCTGGCGGCGAAGCAGCCCCCAAAGCAACTCCGGGATTTCCCGCCGGCACTCGGCGTAGACGGCCTGCCGAGGGGGGATCTCCCGGACGTGGGCCACCTGGTCGCGGTAGCGCTTCTCGGCGGTGATCTCGCGGATGAACAGCCTGGCGTCCACGGGTGTATCTTCGCCAAAAGGCCCCCGGGCGGCAAGCGCTGTTAGGATAATATTCGGTATGGCACGGGGCAGGAGGGCTCACAGCGGCAGAGCCATTCTTTGATCCATCCCCTGCATCCCTGCTGCCTTCGGGGAAGGCCCAACATCATCCTCCGGACCGTTCAGGCGAAGATGACAGCGGCGTACCCGACGCAGTCGGCCCCGCCGCCGGAGTGCATGCGTTCCATGACCTCGGCGCTGGTGGTGTATTCCAGGCAGATGCCGCGGGTGGCGCCCATGGCCGAACAGGCGGCCATGGTGGCGGCGATAGCCCCGCCGCCGCAGGCATTGTGCCGGGCGGCGGTCTCCTCGATGACCTTCTCCGCCTGCATGGTCTGGATGAGCTTGAGCAGGCGGCCGTCGTTTTCCCTGGCCCATGCCAGCCCCGCCGGGCCCAGGCCGCCCGGGGCGAAGCCGTACGACGGGCCGTAGTGGGTCAGGTCGGTGCTGCCGACGACCGAGGCCTTCGGAAAGTCGCGTTTCAGCAGCTCGCCGATCTTCCGGCCGAGCTGGACGGCCTGCTGCGACGGCGAGAGGTTGATGGGAACCACCCGCACCTCCGGGCATACCACCTGCATCAGCGGAAGCTGCACCTCGATGCTGTGCTCGCGGGCGTGGGCCCGGCGGTCCGGCCGCAGACCCTCCACGGCTGCGAGCAGGGCGGCGGTGAGTTCCTCATCCACCGGCACCGCCCCCAGCGGGGTCTCCCACGCCCCCTGGTCGTAGACGGCCGCCCCGTCGGCCACTCCCCAATGGTCCGACCCGAACACAATGACCCTGCCCAGCTGGCCGCGCTCGGCCAGGGCCTTCAGCGTCAGCGCCGCCGTCCTGCCCGAAAAGACCCAGCCGGCATGGGGCACCAGCCCCCCGCAGGGGGCCTGGGGCAGGTCCTCCGGCAGCGTTGCCCTGTTGACCAGATCATCCGCGTGCCGTCGGCAGGAAGCCTCGTCCGCGGCATAGAAGCTTCCCGCCCGATAGGGTTGGCGTGCCATTTCCGTCCCTCGATTGCTTGTGGCGGCCGGACGTATTCTGGTTCGCCCGGCGATGCCGGCAAATGCTGCGTCCCACGCCGGCTCGGGCGGCGGGCTCAGCCGTGCAGCCTCTTCGTCAGCGCGGCCACGTTCCGCCCCAGCTTTCGGCACTCTTTCCGGGCCCGGTCGTCCACGTCGCCGATGGCCACCGGGCCGTAGTGGTCGCCCGAGGCCGTGCCTTGAACCACCATGCCGTGGATGAGCAGCCCCTGGAGGATGTCCAGGATGGTGGTCTCGTTGCCGCCGCCGATGTTGCCCGAAGAGGAAAACGCCCCGCCGACCTTGCCTTCCAGCTGGCCGTGAAAGGCCACCGATTCGTCCAGCAGCTTCTTCACCTCCGCCGCCATGCCGCCGTAGTACGTCGGCGAGCCCAGCACGATGGCGTCGTACTTCAGCAGGTCCTTGGCGGGAACGTTCTTGACCTCCTTGCATTCCACCTCCAGGCCGCCTTCGGCCTTGGCGCCCTCGGCGACCTCCTCGGCCATGTGGCGGGTGTGCTTGGTCCGCGAGTAGTAAGCCACGAGCATCTTCGCCATGCTGGTTCTCCCCATGTATGACGCTTCACTTGTCGGGTGACGGTTCGCTTTCCTCTGCGCCGCTGGCCGCCGGGGCGCTAAGCCCGCGGGCCGTGCGGAGCTGCTCAATCTGCCCCAGCGGACGGTCGAGCATCCGCGTGCGCGTGCCCACCAGGTTGTCGTACTCGCTCTTCGCGTCCTCCAGGCGCCGGCCCATGCGGTCCATCGCGTCCTTGAAGCGCTGCCACTGCTTCTCGACCACGCCCAGCAGCTCGATGACCTCGTCGGCGGTGCGGATGATGTTGGCGTTCTCGGCGGCCTGGCGGATCACCACCAGCAGGGCGTACAGCGTGAGCGGCCCGGCCAGCACCACGCGCAGCTTCAGCGCCTCGTCCATGAGCTGGGGCTCCAGCTCCAGGGCCAGCGAGTACACCTGCTCGTTGGGGATGAACACGACCACGTAGTCCACGGTGCCGGCCGCCTTGTCGATGTATCCCCGTCCGGCCACGGCGCGGATGTGGGCCCGCACGGCGGCGACGAACTCCTTTCCCCTGGCCTTGCGCTGCGGGTCGTCTTCGGCGTCCAGGTAGGCCAGCGACTTGTCCAGCGGGAACTTCACGTCCATGTTCACCACCAGCTCGTTGGGCAGGAAGAAGGTGAAGTCGGGCTTGCCGCTCTCGGCCGCCGCCATGGACTGCTTGGCATAATTGATTCCCTCTTCCATCCCCGCCAGGCGGAGGACGTCCTCGGTCATCCGCTCGCCCCATTCGCCGACGCGCTTGGCCCCGGCCAGGGCCTTGTGCAGCGATTCGGTGGTGCTGGCCAATGCCCCCAGCCGTTCGGCGAGCTGGCCGTAGTGCTGCTTGCGTTCGGCCTCGACCTGCTGGATGAGGCTGCGGACCCGTTCGAGCCGCTCGTTCACCGCCGTGATGGACTGGTCGATGAGCTCCTTCTTGGACTCGAGGGTGCTGCCGGCCAGCTCGGCCAGGCGGCGGGAGTTGGCGTCCAGGGCCTCGGCCGCCATGGCGGCGAAGGCCTGCCGCATCTGCTCGGCGGCCCGCCCGGCCGTGCGGGATTGCAGTAGCCACATCACCGCCACCGCCGCCGCGCCGATTACGAAGCCTATGACGAACCAGACCATGAGTGTCCCGCCGCTTTCGACAGCGGCAGGGATTGTATCCGCCCGGGGCGGGCTTGGCCAGTGTCAGGGCTGCGCACAACGCGGCCGCGGCACCCGCACATTCGAGCTTGGCGCAGCCCTAGGCCCCGCGCCGTCGCCGCCTGACCGCGCATACGCCCGCCACCAGCAGCAGCCCGCAGCAGGGCTCGGGGACCTGGCCTGCGGCGCCCGAGCCCATCTGGTAGTTGAGCGACCAGATGTTGTAGTCCAGGCCGTCGGCGGTCAGGTCGTCGTTGAAGTCGCCCTCACACCACCCGGCAGAGCCGAGGTAATGAAGTGACCAGGCGTTGTAATCCAGGCCGTCCACGCGGCCGTCGAGGTTGGCATCGCCGCCGAAGAGCTGCCTGGGCTGGCCATCGCTGAGGAAGTACAGGTTCAGGTCGTTGAAGTTGATCGTCGCCCCCGGGTTGACCACCAGGCTGCTGACGTACAGGGCCTCCGGGCAGGGCGGCTGGTGATTTTCGGCATCGTTCACCAGCCGGACGCGGCCGACATCCGCCCCGCCGAGCTGCAAGGCGCCGAGGGCAAAGTTGTTCGCCCATCCGGCCAATATCGGCCCCAGGTCTTCGCCGGCCACCTCCAGGTCGTCCACACTTCCGCTGCCGCCCTCGAAGATGAGCGTCAGGTTTTCCAGCCCGGCCAGGGCGGTCGGGTCGGTGCTGTGGTTTTCCAGCCCCGAGCCGGTCATCTGGATGGCCGCCCCGCCCGCGGCGATCAAGCTGCTGTCCGGGCCGAAGGAGAGCTTGCCCGACACCGTGATGTCCGCGCCCGGGTCGTCGATCCGTAGCGTCCCGGCGCCGCCATGGCCGACGCACAGCTCGGCCGCGCTCAATCTGCCGCCGGTTAGCTGGAGCTGGCCGTCAACCGCGCAGGCCGTGGTCACCTCCACCGTGCCGCCTGAAATCCACACCAGCCCGTCCTGGATGGTCAGCTCGGCGGTGTGAAGCCCGGTCCCGTCCTTGACGGCGATCTGGGCGTCGGCGCCCTGGACGCTGGTGGCGCCGCTCACGGTGAGCGTTCCGACCTGGACATCGAGCCTGCCCCGGCCGGACACGACCAGGCTGGCGGCGGACGCGTCTTTCCTGAGGTTCACGTAATAGGCGGACGAGACCGCCGCGTCCAGGTACACCGCCGCCCCGTCGGCCGGAGGCAGCCCCCCGGCCCAGGCGGCACCGTGATGCCAGGAGCGGTTTCGCACCCCGGTGGCGTGCACCTCGAACATGCGGTGAAAGCCCCAGGCCAGGTCGATGAAGATGCCCGCCTCATAGTCGTACAGGCCGTGACGGGAGGCGCCGCTGCTGATCGACAGCCACATCAGGGCGTCCTCATCGCCTGTTTGATACACGTGGGAGAGGCTGGACGCCGGCTCGAACGGGTCGGGGGCGTAGATGGGCACGGGGTTGCCCTGGTTGAACATGGCGGACGTCGGGCTGACCAGGGTCACCTCGCCGGTCTCGTCGAAGGACTCCGGATCGGGCCAGGGGGCCGGGGCGTCGCCGTCCTGGTCGCGAAGGTAGGTGTCCCACCGGGTGAGGTGCCAGTCGCCCAAGAGCCCTTCCATGTAGCCCCAGGTGCCCACCACATAGTTATAGCTGGGCATCATGCCCAACTGGTGGCCGATCTCGTGAAGCGTCACGGTGACCACGTCCCACTCCGTGGGCGGGGGGTCGCCGTCCGTGCCGGCGTACCAGGGCTGGTCGGAGTTGAAGGTGATGACGCCGTCCTGGCCCTGGCTGTCGATGCCGGTGCCGAACATGTACTGGGCCGGCGTCATGGCGAAGCCGGCGGCGTGGCCCCACCAGCAGATCATGGCCGTGCCCAGCGTGCCCTCGCCCAGGGACTGCCAGTTGAAGGTTATCTCGACGGTGCTGGCGTCGCCGCCCCAGCCGGTGTTGGTGATCCAGCCCTCCCAGAGCTGCGTGGCGTGCTCCACCGCCGGCTTGAGGGATTCGGGGAAGCTGGCCGAATAGCTGGGGACGATGTCGAAGCCGGTCGCCTTCGCCTGCCCGGCCGCAACGAAGATGCCGGCCGCCACCAGCGCCCACCCGCACCCACCCGCACGTCAGCCGCACAAAGGATCGCGCCGCCATCAGCCTTCGCCTTCCTGACCCCTTCTCGGACAAGCCGGCCGGCGGAGAGCGGACCGATAGTGTAATATCGGCTTTCTGGGTTCGAGGCTTGCGTGTCAGCCCGGCCGGACAAAGCGCCGCGGCATCTCAGCTGGGGCTGCGCCGCCCGCCGAAATGACTCAGGTCTTGTGCCGGCGCCGCTTGATGGCCCAAATCCCCGCCATCAACAGCAGGCCGCAGGAGGGCTCCGGGACGGCGGCGGCTTCCGGGGCGTAGTTCAGCGACCAGGCGTTGTAATCCAGGCCGTCCACCACGTCGTCAGCGTTGAAGTTCCCCACGCTCCAGCCGCCGTCCGCCCAGGCCGGATGGCCGCTCTCCAGGTAATGCAGCGACCAGGCATTGTAGTCCAGCCCGTCCACCACGTTGTCGGCGTTGGCGTCGCCGGCCAGCGCCGGGTGGTTGACCAGCACCAGCTCCGCCCAGCCCAGGTCCCAGAGCGTGTTGTACTCGTTGGTGACGGTGGCCTTCAGCTCGACCAGGTGGCTGCCGAAGCCCAGCCCCAGCAGCGTGAGGTACTCATACGGGATCTGGATCGTGCGGCCGGCGGCGTCGTAGCTGCCGTCGCGGTCCAGGTCCCACTGGAGGCTGTCGAAGCTGTAGGCCCCGTAGGAGCCCGCGCCGGCGTAGGAGGCGCTGGCGTCGAGGGTGATGCTGCCGCCGGGTCCGACCTCGTAGGGCCCGCCGGGGGCGGCCTTGGGCTCGAAGACCTGGGCCCAGTCCCAGGCCCACTGGAACCAGCTCACATAGTCCTCGAAGGCGGCTTCCATGGCCGGGGCGTGGGCGCCGTAGTCCTTGGCGCCGTCGTACAGCGGCCGGTAATCGGCGTCGAGCTGCGGGTCCGTCCCGCCGGCGGGGTTGATCTCCGGGGCCGGCAGCGTGGGGATGCTCTGCGCCGGATTGCTCCACTTGTACCAGTAGTTCTCGGCGTAGGTGAAGGTGGCCGGCAGCGTGTTGGAGCCGACGTTGACGATGCCGTTCAGCGGGCCGTACACGATGAGGTTCCGGGCGAAGGTGTCTTCCGCCGTGGGGTGGTCGCCGCCCTCCTTCAGGATCCGCAGGATGTAGTCCCTGGGGTCGACCACGGTGTTGTAGGCGAAGTTGCAGTCGGTGCAGGAGACGTACGCCACGGCCGAGTCGCTCTGGGTGATGACGTTGCCCATGGCCACCTGGTCGTAGGCCTCCCACCCCAGCTCGCGGTTGCCCTGGTGGTAGTACTGGTCGCCGGTGGAGCCGCCGAACTGCTGCGCCCGGCTGCCGGCGTCATTGAGGCGGTTCTTGTAGAAGGCCATGTTGAAGGAGCCGCCCTTGGGCTGGATGCCGTTGGAGCCGCCGCCAGGGTAGGTCAGGGTGGTCCGGGTGATGAGGACGTCTCGGCAGCCGACGAAGTCGAAGCCCGACCCGCCCGACCAGTTCGCGGCGGCGCAGTTATGGAACAGCAGGTCGTTGCAGCCGTCCATCTTGAAGGTGTCGGCGTTGACCGCCCCGGGCATGTCCGTGGAGACCACGTTCCGCAGGACGATGTGGTCGGAAAAGCCGAAGTGCACCCCCTCGTCGGTGCAGCCGCTGACCACGATGCCGTCCACCAGCACGTAGGAGGACTGGTAGAGCTGAAAGCCCTGCGAGCCGGAGAAGACCGGCGGGTGGGCGGGGTCCTTGGCCACGACCTCGATCAAGGCCTCGGCGGTGCCGTGGACCTCGCTCACGTACAAGTGCTCGTAGCTGCCCGGGCGCATGACGATGCGGTCGCCGGGCGAGGCGCTGTTCAAGGCGTCTCTCAGGGCGGGCGTGTCGCCGACCTCCACCACCGCACCCAAGCCCGCGCCGGCAAGCAGCAGCACACAGACCCACAGCGTGTGCGTCCCGAGTGATGTCTTCACGCTTCGTGTCCTCCGGGCGGGCGGGAACCGACGCTTGTCCGGTCGAACCTTGCTGTCGGCCGTCGCAGCCCGCCGCTGCTCATTTTAACCGGTGCGGCGGAATGGCGCAAGGGGCAATCCGGCCGCCGGCCGGCGGTCCGCCTGCTGGGCCGGCGGCTTCGCCTTGACAGGGCCACCGCTCACGTTATAGCGTCCGGCTTCGGGCACGCTGGGCGAGGCTGGCCGCGGGGCCGGCCCGGTCCGCCGCGGCTGGCGGAACGGTCCGACCCTGATCAGGCGCCTGCTGTGGCGGCCTCAATGATGCGAAGGAGCAGCCTGTGAAGCTGGCAATCATCGGCTCCTACGGGCACCTGCCGGTCGTGCTGGAAGGCCTGAAGCAAGCGCCGGACGTGCAGCTCGTCGCCGCCGCCCGGTGGGGGCAGGACGACTCCATGGGCTTCGTCGGGACCGCCGCCCCAGCCGACCTGCCCGTGCATGACGACTACCGGGCCATGCTGGATGAGGTACGCCCCGACCTGGCCGCCGTGTTCGTGCCCTTCTACCGCCTGGCCGAGGCCGCCATGGCCGCGGCCGAGAGCGGCTGCCAGATATTCATGGAGAAGCCGCTGGCCACAACATTGGAGGACCTGGCCCGCCTGCGGGCGGCGGTGGACCGGGCCGGCGTGCAGGTGGCCGCCTGCCTGACCTGCCGCGGTGACGCCGCCTTCCGCACTATCCGCCAGGCCGTGCTGGCCGGGCGGATCGGCCGGTGCATCTACGCCGCCGCCCAGAAGTCATACCCCTTCAACGTCCGCGACGAGTTCTACAGGACCCGCCAGACCTACGGCGGCACCATCTCCTGGATCGGCATCCACGCCATTGACTACATCCACTACTGCACCGGGCAGGACTACCGCCGCGTGGCCGCCATCGCCTCCAACCAGGCCCACCCGTCGCGCCCGGGCATGGAGGACCAGGGCGGGCTGCTGCTGGAGCTGTCCGGCGGCGGGGCGGTCGTGATCAACTTCGACTACCTCCGCCCCTGGGGAAAGCACAAGCGCCCGTGGGGCGACGACCGGCTCCGCATCGCCGGCACTGAAGGCATCATCGAGACCAAGGACTCCGCCTCGGCCGTGGAGCTGATGACCCCTGACGCAACGGAAACGCTGCCGTTGGCCCCGGCCGTGAATATCTTCGCCGACTTCGCCGCCGCCCTGGCCGGCGGCACCCAGCCGTTACTGACCACCGAAGAGTCCTTCCGCGCGACCGAGATCGCCCTGAAGGCCCGCCAGGCCCAGGACAGCGGCAGATTCGTCGAGCTGTGAGCCCTCAGCCACGCGGAGGAAACGTATGAGCCGTTCGCACAACATCGTTTTCGTTCAGACCGACAGCCAGGACGGCCGGGTCATGGGCTGCATGGGCCACCCGGCCATGGGCATGGCCACGCCGAACCTCGACGCCCTCGCCGACCGCGGCGTGCTGTTCACCGACGCCTACTGCAACAACCCCATCTGCTGCCCGTCCCGGGCCAGCATGTGGAGCGGGCAGTTCACCCACCACTGCGAGGGCTGGAACAACTACAAGGGCCTGGAGCCCGACGCGCCGACCTTCCGCACGCGCCTGGACCAGGCCGGCTACCTGACGCAGACCTTCGGCAAGACCGACTACCTGTCCGGCTCGCACACCATCCGCGCCCGCGTCACGCCGTGGACGCGGGCCGCCGGCATCCGCCGCCCCAGCTACCGGATCGGCCCGCCGCGGGTCCTCCAGCAGGACGAGCCTCGGGTCCACCGGCTGGACTGGGGCGACGTGGACCGCAGCGTCGAGTGGCTGGCCCAGGCGGCCCGGAGCGACCGGCCGTTCATGCTCTACCTGGGCATCCGCGCGCCGCATCCGGGCTTCACCACCTCGCCGCGGTACCTGGAGACGATAGACGAGGCAGGGGTCGCCGTCCCGCCGCCCGACGAGCGGGACCACCCCGTCATGCAATACATGCGAGTCGCCAAGAACTGGGAGCACGGCTTCTCGGAGCAGACGGTCCGCCAGGTCCGCCGGGTCTACTTCGCCATGATCGCCGAGGTGGACGCCATGGTCGGGCGCGTCCTGGCGGCGGTGGATGAGCTGGGGCTGGCCGATTCGACCTACGTCATCTTCACCAGCGACCACGGCGAGATGGCCATGGAGCACCGGCAGGTCTACAAGATGACGCTGTACGAAAGCTCCGCCCGCGTGCCGCTGATCATCGCCGGCCCGGACGTGGGCACGGGCCGGCGGCTCGAGGCCCCCGTCTCGCTGGTGGACATCTACCCGACCTTGATGGACATGGCCGGCCTGCCGCACCCGGGCGGGCTGGACGGGCATTCGCTCATGCCTGAGCTGACCGGCCGGCCGGGCGATCGGCCCGACTGGGTGCTCGGCGAGTTCCACGACACCGCCTGCAACACCGGCACCTTCATGCTCCGCCGCGGGGATTGGAAGTACATCGTCTACGTCGGCTACGACCCGCAACTGTTCCATCTCAGGGACGACCCCGACGAGGTCCGCGACCTCGCCCAGGCCCGCCCGGACGTCGTCAGCGACATGGACCGCAGGCTGCGCCAGATCGTGGATTGCGAGGCGGTGGACGCCAAGGTCAAGGACTACGACCGGCGCAGCTTCCGGCGGTGGCGGGCGGAGCAACAGGCCGCCGGGACCTACGAGCAGATGATGGCCCGCGTGTACAGCGGCTGGGACGACCTGGCCGACGACGCCGTCCAGCCCTGGACAGCACGCGACGAGGCCATCATCCAGCGCTGGCTGGCCGGGCAGCCGCCGCAGCCGTAGCCGTAGCGTGTGCAGCTTGTCTGCACACGTGATAGGTTGCCTGCACACCATAAGATCTTTGTCAGGAGGACCGCCATGTACAAACAGGTCAAAGGCAGCGGGGCGATGGGTTACCTGTCCACCAGGCCCACCATGATCATCACCACGCTGCACGAGTCGGGCGTGGTCAACGCCGGCGTGTTCGGGGCCTACACGAACCTTTCCCCCACGCAGGTGGGCATTGCCGTCGGCCGGTCCAGCCACACTTACGCCAACATGAAGCGCAGCGGCGAGTTCGTCATCAACGTGCCCGGGGCCGACATCGTCAGGACGATTCGGATCCTTGCCGACGACATCCCGCCGGACCGCAGCGAAGTGGACGAGGCCGGCCTGACGCTCAAGGACGGCGTCACGCTGAAGACCCCTTCGATCGCCGAGTGCGCGGCCGCGGTGGAGTTCAAGTTCGAGAAGGAGGTCCCGGTCGGGCACCACAGCTTCATGATCGGCACCGTCGTCGGCGGCTGGATCAGGCAGGAGCTCCTCGACGCGGACGGCAAGATCGACATCTTCAAGGCCCGCGTCTTCAAGGACTTCAAATACCCCCGGCCGCTGTACGTCCTGCCGGGGGAGGTGGTCGAGGGATAGGCCGCTCAAGGCCCACCGGTAGCCATCGGTGGGCTTTCTTCAGCCGTGGCGCTTCTGCAATTCTTCCCTCGGCATCTCCCAGGCCTCGAAGACGGCCTGGATGTTTTCGGGCGGGTTGCTGACGCCCCATTCGCACTGGGCGATGAGCCCGCCGGTGCCGTCGTCCAGGGCTCGGCGGACGCGGCCGACGGCGGCCCGGCACTCGGCAGCCGTGCCGAAGGGCAGCACGTGCTGGCGGTCGATCTCCCCCCAGAAGCTGATCCGCCCCTTGAAGCGCCGGCCGATCTGCTCGACGTCCATGCAGAAGAGCTGCGAGTTGACC